>JBBIUO010000035.1:0-17784 GCA_037440205.1 Chloroflexota bacterium | reverse complement strand
GGAGTTCTCCGGGCAGTAGATCAGCGGATACAACGCGCATCCTCCCGTCACGCCGTTTTGGTACAACTTCGCAATCGAATCCGCCGCCCAATAATCAAGCGGGACATCCGCAAAGGTGGTGTCGCCGGGTGTGAGGAAATCGGCGGTCATTGTGCCGGCGCAATCGCTGATGTTCATCACGTGGACACTGCTCGGACTGCCGTCATACAGGTTGCTGTTCGGGTTGGTGGATGAATCGAAGTTCCGCTTCCATCTTGACCCTGGGAATGGGTCGCCGGTATCCCCTTCATTTTTTCCTCCCCCGAGGTGATCCGAGCCATCGGCCTGCACGAGATACACCAATCGCGGTGAGTTGGCGTTGGCGGAATTATCGAACGGCACTGCTTCGTCAATGTGCCAGATCAACAATCCGCAAGCGGGAAGGCCGGCGTCGAAGCCAGTCAGTTGACGATTTTCAACGAGGAAATATTCGCCCACCCCCGAATTGGAATGGAATTTCCAATCCACGCCGCCGGGGTTATCCAGCAGTTGAAAAACTGTCGGGTTGGATTCTGCTTGGGGAATCGGCTGACCAGCTACCAGTCCGCGAAGCGGAAGCGGGGTGATCCACCCTTCATACCATTTGCTCCAGGCGTCGTGATGCGCCGGGGAATCGCCCAGCAACGTTCCAGCCGTATTCCACGTGCCCATGCCCATCAGCCCCCAAACGCCGATGCCCGATGATCCGCCGTTCGTGTCGTAGAGATCGGGCAAGTTCAGGCTGTGGCCGAATTCATGCGCAATGACTCCCATTGTGGCGGGATGGCCGGGCGTGTAACCGGGCAGGTCGGCGCAATGCCACTCGCCGATTTGAACGTACCCGCCGCCCGCGCTGATCTCGCCGATGGTCTTTCCGTACACGACGGGCGCCGGAACCGCGCCGCCTTCAAAGCCCCAGTAATGCGCCCAGATGCCGGGCTTGCAGGAACTCGAACTGGCAAATGCGGTTTCGTAACCGGCCACAACGACGATGATGTGCAGTTCGTTGTTGGAGATGTAGCCGTCGTCGTTGGTATCGAAGACGGTGTAATCCACATACGGCGCCGCGGCGAGGATGGCATCGCGCGTGATCTTGCGGTTGTGGTCGGAGACATTTTGCCCGGAGTTGGGATGGTTGTAGGGAAGTGTCAGCCAGCCGACAACGCCGTCTTTTGCAGCGCCGTGATTTTCAGCTGCAGGAATCAGGGATAATTTTCCGTAGGAGGATTCCTTGTAATATTTTTTCACGCTTCCCACCGGACCGAAGACTTTGTCGCTCCAATAAGCGGCATCTGTCCCCACCGACGATTGGTTTTGAAATTGCACCAAAAGCACCAGTACCTTTTGCGGCCCGGTGTTGACCGCGCTTGCGGGAATCGGCTGGATGCCGGAAGCCGGGGCGCCATCGGGGCGGGTCACGCTGGGGCGAAGATGCAGGGGCAATCCGGCCGCGGCTGGATCATCCCTGCCGACGATTAATGCCGATGGGCTGAAACTTCCATTGGACGCCGCGGTTGCATACACCCAATACCGGCTTTGCTCGTCCTGCAAAATGGTGTAGCCATCCAGCGTTTCCATGCCGTTCGACCATTCATCGCCCCAGGCAACTGCCTGAAAAGAAAAACCATCGGGTTGAACCAGGGTAATTTCAATCGGCGCAGGCGGCGCGGCGTGGGCAACGGTCAATGGCTGGGCGGCCAGCAAAATCAAAATAAAAAGAAGAATGGCGGATATTTTAAATTGCTCCTTGCGCCGTCCTCGGCGCAAGATTCCCTCGGAAATCATCGCCGGGGACGGCGGTGTGAGCGTTTCATAGGCGGATATTTTTTTGAATAGCTGAATCATTTGCTCTCCGATTCTGAATTTAACGCCAGGACGCGAAGTCGCAAAGGAAAGATCATTAATCCCTGGCGTCCTGGCGTTAAAAGGTTTGGTCAAGGTCCAAACACCTTACTGCACAACATATTCGCGTCGCTCTCTTTGGCGGAGAGGTCGGAGGTGATCATTTCGATATTGAATCCCATTTGGCGAATGCTTTCCAAAAACTGCTCCGGTTCAACGTGGCCGCAACGCAACGCGGTGGGATTCAACTCCATCAGCAGGTGCAGTTGCGAAGAACGCGCCGCGATGTTTTTCATGCCGGCCAGCACCAGCGGCTCGGCTCCTTCCGTGTCGCTTTTGACAAAGCCAATTTGTTCGATGCCCCGCTCCTGCAAAAAGGAATCAAGGCTGACACAACGCACTTCGATGACGCTCTCCGCCTGGGTGTACCCCTGAATCAAACTATGGTTGCTGTTGCCCGGCGAAACGTACAAAGGCAATATGCTTTCCCGTTCCCCCACCGCATAATTGAACAACTCCACGTTGCGGTATCCGCTCATGTTTTTTTGCAGAACGGCGAAGTTCTCTGGGTTGGGTTCAAATGCCAACACGCGCCCGGATGACCCGACCAGATCCGCAAGCAGGCGGGTGTAATAGCCGATGTGCGCGCCGATATCCACGACGGTCATGCCGGGTTTGACCACCTGACGAACGCGCTGAACTGATTCAACTTCGAGCCAGCGCATCAACACTTCAAAACGATAACGTTCGATCCACCACCAGCCGCCGGTGGCGCGCGCAGGGAAATGGAATCTCTGCCATCCCTGCAAAAGCGCCACCGCCCAGCGAATCTTCACGCGCACGAGACGGGCAAATAACGAGTCGGTGTTTCGTTGATAGCGATTGAGAATTTTTTTATAAAAGCGATACAGCATTAAAAGTTAACCCTTCCGAACATACAATCCACACGAGGCGCAATGAAAACCGTCTGCCAGAGGCAGCAGCGCCCCGCCACAGTCGGGGCAATGATCCGCCCACACGGGCCGGCTCGAACGATCCATGGCCCAATCCCAATGACCGACCCAGGCGCGCGCCACCGTTTCCCAATCCCGCACAGCGGCTTGCGCGTTGCGGCGGATGAACTTTGAAAAATCAGGCGCGTTCGCCAACGCCAGCGACATCTTCGCAACCTTTTGCCAGGTCTCCCCGGCCATGTGATTCCCGGCGATGAGAAAACCATCATGCCCATCGCGCACGATCTCGGAGTATGCGCCCACAGGACTGGCGACCACGATGTTTCCCGAAGCCATCGCCTCGATCAATGAAAGGCCGAACGGTTCGAGACGATCCTGCAAATTCAACGCGATGTGACTGGTCTGCAATTCGCGCGACAACTCGCGCTGACCGATCATGCCATGATAGAAGACGCCGTCCTCCTTCGCCGGGGCCTGGTCTGTGCCGCCCCAGAGACGATTCCCCCCGTAGATGTGCAATTCAAAGCGAGGCTCCTGCGCGCGCAAAATACGAAGCACGCCGAGCGCCGCATCCAATCCTTTGGATGGATGACTCGCATATACCAGTTTAAAAAGATTCCGTTCACCCCGATTGAAGAGACCGGGGCCTTGAAGGAACGCCGGGTCCACGCCATGATAACTGACGAAAGTCTTCTCACGCGGAACGCCCCATTCTTTAATTGCCACCTGCCGGATAAAATTACTCGGCGTGCAAACGAAGTCGAACGGGATTTCATGCAGGCCTTTCAACAACGGTGTGCCATGCACCCAGATCAAACGCAGACCAGCTTTGATATCGAGTTGCAGCGCCGGGCGCAGGTCGAGATCGCCGCCGCTGCTGGAGAGGATAAGCACATCTGCGTCAATGCCCTTTGCCTGGGCAAGCGGAAGATACTGCACGCCGTCGAAAACCGCCGCACGCGGACAATTGCAGATCATCGTGACCTGGTGTCCAAGTTTCGCCAGCGCCGCCGCCAGACGGATTCGCACCATCACACCGCCGCCCACTCCCTGTTTATCCGGGGTACTGCCATCGTAGGAAAGATGGTAGTCAGGGCAATATAAAGTAACTCGCAGATTCTTCAATGAAACACTCCTGTTACCTTGTGAAGAGATTGCTTCGTCGGGAAAGCATCCTCCTCGCAATGACAAAGGCATTTTATAGTTGATTGGAGGATGAGTCAATCGCCGCTTGAATCCCCAACATAATAAAGAGCGGTCCTTTTTACAGGACCGCCCGATGTTACATTACAGAAAACAATTTACACGCGGCTCAGGGCGCGATACAGCATCTTGGCGAACTCGCCGCGCAAAACGGGCTGATCGGGCGAGAAGGTCGTCGCGCTGGTTCCATCTGCCACGCCAACCGCATACGCATACTGCACCGGGTTGGTGTAGAACTGGCCAATGGGTACATCTGTGAAGGAAGCCGGGCGGAGGTGATAACCAGCGCCCCAGTTATTCCATTCAAAGTTAAGCACAGTGTTGAACGAAATGCCGCTATCCAGATAGGTTCCAGGGTTGCCGCCACCCATCACATCAATGTTATTGAAGATGGTGACGATCTGGCCGCGGGTGAGCAGGTCGGCAGGACCGAACAGGCCGCCGCCCAAACCGTTCATGAAACCATCCGCGCAGGCCTGCCAGACCCAGCCGGCGAACCAATCGGAAGCGCTCACGTCCGTGAAGGTACAAGCCGCAGAGGGCGGAGCAACAGGCAGCCCGGCGGAAGTATAGCCATTCGCCTTCTCGAACAAGGCAGATGCCTCCGCGCGGGTCAGGGTGCTGTTCACGCCATAACTGCCATCCGGATTACCGGCGATCAGTCCCAGGTCAGCCAGGTAGCGCACCTGGGTTTCAGTCTCATGCCCGGCAACATCGGTGAAGTCGGCGCAGTTCGCCAGTTCATCGGCGGTCACTGTGACGCCGCTCCTCCAATAATAATTTCCGCCCCAATCGTTACCAATCATATCGGATGGATTGTTGTAGAACGACCAGGCGCCATTGGCGGTGGAGGGGAAGGTGATTTCCCACGAGAGCAGGCTGTTATCCGGGCCGAGCGGGGCCGGCGATGAGAACGAACCGGTCGAACCCGTGTTCCAGGAATCGAAGCCGGAATAGGGATCAGGATCGGTGTAGATTCGATCCGAGGCCACGCCCCACAACTCGAAGGTATTGCAGGAAACGTGCTGATCGTAAAAATTGATCACGGCTTCGAGGGAGGGGGGATTCGCAAAAAAACCGTAGGGGGCAACACTGTCAATGGTGGTGAATTCCATGATGGTTGCGGCGGAGGGCACAGTGGCGGCGGCGCAGGTTGCGCTGTCAATCGTCACCGCAAAATCCCAGATATCGCCATTCCCCACACCGGCAAAGGGATACGTAAACACACCGGAGGCGTCCGCTGTCCCAGCGGTGGAGGCAACCACATAGCAGTCTGCCGGAAGATAGGCCGCGGCGCTATGATCCTTGCCCCAGATCAAAACATTCTGGGCCGGCCCCGCCTGCCCGGTCGCAGACCAGCCAATGTCAACGCTGACGTTATTTGCAAGTCCGGGAATGCTGGTGATCGCACCGGTGCCTGGCACAGTGGCGGCGGAGGCCACGCTGAACTGTGCCAGCATGAACACAGCCAACAGCAAAACAGTAAAGACTTTCTTGCTCATGTTCTCTCCTTTTCATGAATAAAAATGACGTCATCCACTGTTGAGTTATTCAGACGATGACTATCTGAATAGTTTCATTTTATGGACAAGGCAAATCAAAGTCAATTACAAAAAGTGGGAAATTGGTAAGGGCATGACCTTTGTTTTATATTGCCGCGTTTCCACCCTGACCTGCAATCTGATTCCGTTAAATAAAGAGGAGCGGCCCCGTGACAGGGCCGCTCCAAAACTTGCATTTGTCCAGCGTTCGGACAGGTAAATCTTAGTAGAGCGCAAGGTTGCTCAGGGCGCGATAGAGCATCATGGAGAACACACCGCGGGTGGCGGGGGAATCCGGCTCGAAGGTGGTGGAGGTCACACCTTCGGCAATGCCCATGCCATAGGCGTTCACAACGGGGGTCGCATAGTAGGCGCCAACCGGAACGTCACTGAAAGCGGCAGTGCGGTAGGGATTGACAACACCATAACCACCCCAGTTGATCACGTTGCCAGAGGCAAGGAAACTGCCGGCGGCGGGGATCATGGTGGAGATGTTGTTGAAGATGGTGACGACCTGGCCGCGGGTGAGCAGGTTGTTCGGGTCGAACAAGCCGCCGCCGATACCGTTCATGAAGCCATCCGCGCAAGCCCGCCAGACCCAGCCGGCGAACCAGTCGGTGGCCGCAACGTCGCTGAAGTCACAAGCGGAGCCAGCGGCAGGAGGAGTGCCAAAGCCGGGATCGGTGTCGGAAACGCCGTTGGCCTTCTCGAAGAGGGTGGCCGCTTCGGCGCGGGTCAGGGTGTTGTCGGGGCCAAAAGTGCCATCGGCAAAACCGCTGATCAGGCCAATGGTCGCAAGATAGCGGATGTAAAGTTCATCAGCGTGACCGGCGGTATCGGGGAAGTCCGTGCAGTCAGCAAGTTCGGCGGGAGCAATCGCGAGAGCGTTGCGGAAGGCGACCGGAGCGCCGACTACAGGATTTCCAGCCGCATCTTCAGGTGAGACCGAGAACGACCAGGCGCCAGAAGCAGTGGCAGGGAAGGTATACGGCCAGGAGAGCAGTTCGTCGCCAGGGCCTTCAGGAGCGGGGGCGAAAGTGCCGGTAACGGACTGGTTCCACGCGCCGAAACCGGAATAAGCTACGGTGGGAGCAAACCCATAGTGGTCATTGGCGATCGCCCAATTCTCGAAGGTGTTACAAGCAACAGGCTGAAGGCCAACAGCGGCAACGCCATTATACGGAGGAACAGCGATGAAGCCAGTGAGAGCGTTGGAATCCACAGTGGTGGAAGCCATGGCGGCGTCAGTCGCAGCAGGAGCGACGGCGGCGCAGGCAACTGCGTCGTCAATAACGGCGATGAATTCAACAACATCGCCATTTGCAGCGCCCGGCAGGGTCATATCATAGAGATATGTTCCGGAGGCACTGCTGGTGCCGGTGATGACGGCAACCGCACGGCAGTTGGTGTATGCTACAGGCGCCCCAAGATTCTGAATACGGCTCCAAACGCTTACTTCCTTGGTGCCGGCGGGCATGCCGCTGGCTGTCCAATCAAGCGCGATGGTTGAGCCCGCGGCAACAGCCGAAAACACAGCCGTGGTGGAGAGGGTGGCAGTTCCTGCAACCCGCAGGGCGGAAGCCGCGCTGAACTGCGCCAGCGCAAACACCGCTACCAGCAAAAGGGTGAATACTTTCTTACTCATTGTTTTTTTACTCCTTGTAAAATATTGAAAAAACGGATTTTTTCGAGCGCGATTTTACCATAACTTTTTTGCAGGCCTTCACCTCCTTTAGGGGAAGATTTTTATATCTCACTGATATCATCCCGGACGGCCGTAACCATCCGTAGATTTCAAATTGAGAGCGATATTGTTCATTAATTATAACGTGCGAAAGTCAAAAAAGAGACCGTCTGAAAGGGGCAAAATCGGAAATTCATCTGTCCAGACATCAATACAGGGAAGGAAACGCCAAAGCGGCCATTAAACGCTCCGTCTGGAAACTCACCGGGTTGGAAAGATTCAACTCACCCGATTTGGATACGCTGAACGCATAAATGAATTGGCTGTCGCCGTCGGACATCCAAACCTTGTCAGTGCCCACCGCCAGCCAGTACAAATTCTGCACCACAGAATCCAGCGAGCGTGTGCTGATCTGGCCGCTCTTTGCCTGCAAAATGCCCAATTCCGTTCCGCCCTGCGAACCGAACCAGATGTTCTGCTGGCCGTCGGTGGCAATGCGATCCGCCAGTTTGTTTTCGAGCGGGTAGGTTTGGATCAACCTGGAGGCGGAATCAAACCGCCCGATCAGCGTCCCGCCGGCATACCATAACGATTCGCCGTCCCAAACCATGGCGGCCGGTTCGCCCGGCGCTTCGAATACCTGCACCTGCCCACCGGCGGTGATCTTCCCCAACTGGCCGGGTTTGCCGCTGAACCACAGCCCGTCATCCGCCGCTTCGAGATATTCCGCTCCCTCCACATCGAAGGCGGTGAATTTGTCTGTTTTTGGATTCAACGAGTAGATACGGCTTCCACTCCGGGCAATGAACCAGATGCGTCCATCCTTCCCGGCGGCGATCCTGCCCAGCGTTCCATCCTCCGCGCGCCACGAGGAAATTTCATTCGTTTCCGGATCCAACTCGAAGATGGATTGGGAGGACGAAACGGTAAACCACACCTTCCCGGAAGAATCCACAGTGATGCCGGCGGCGCGGCCCTCCCTGGAAGCGATGGGCCAATCCTGGATATTGCCATCGGCGTCCACAGAACCCACCCGCGTGGCGTCCGTCTGGGCAAACCACAGGGTTCCATCGGGCGCGCCGGCAATTTCATACGGACCGTCCACTTCGCTGGGAAGGCCAATGCCGTTGAATGCGATCGTCGGCTGGGTTACAGGGGGAACGGTTTGCATTTCTGTGGGATCCGGATTCGGGTATGCGCTGGCTGTAGGCCGTTCGTTGGTTGTGGCAAAGTAAATCCCAGCGCCGAAAACTGTCATTACCACAAAGGCAAAAACCGCTGAAAAAGCCAGTGACGGCACGGTTAAAGCGCGGCGCAGAGCCAGCGGCCATGAAGCCCGCCGTTCAGAGGAGGCGTGGAATTCCTGGAGGAGCCGCTGACGGCTCGCCAGCATCCGCGCATCTGAGGGGCGGGGCTGTGGAACTTGATACAGGGAATCGGAAACACGCAACAAGGGTTCAAGCATATCCGCCTGTTCCTTGTAGTGTGAGAGACATTCCTCCCGGGTGGCCCGCCCGGCTTTAATATCCGAAAGGCAGGTCTCCAGGAGTTCGTCCAGTGTGTTGTCTGTTTTCTTCCAATTCCATTTCATGGTTTATACCTGGATAGACCATCTCCAAGCGTGGTCAATGCCCGCGCCTGCAAACGTTTTACGGCTTCGATGGTTTTGCCGGTGATCTTCGCAGTCTCTGCCAGGCTGAAATCTTCAAAGAACCGCAGGACGATCACATCCTTTTGATCCGGGGTCAATTTTTGGAGGGCCCGGAACATTTCCTTGTGGGTCATTTCCTGTTCAACGATCTTTGCCGGGTCAATCGAGGAATCCAGCCAGGTTTCCTCCAGCGGCAAATCTTCAGGGCGGCGCAAGTGATCCACGATCAGGTTGCGGGCAATGGTCACCAGCCACGCGCCAAAAGAGACACCCTTCCACCTGAAGGTGCCGATCATTCGAAACGCACGAATAAAGACTTCCTCTGTGACATCCTCAGCAAGCGGCACATCCCCATTCAGGCGGTAAAAGGCGAATGTATAGATTCGCTGGTAATGCAGGCTATACAGGGTTGCCACGGCCTGAGAGTCGCCTTCCTGGGAACGCTGAACCAGGTTGGGGATATCATATTCAGGCGGTGAAAAGCCCTGGGAAATATTTATTCTCTCATTATTCATAACGTAAAAAGTCAAAAAAAGAGACCGGCAAAATTAAAATTGCCCAAAACTTGCAGTTTTGCAAGTTTACTGCAAATCCACGAAAGCCGGACGGCAAACGATTCATGAAATCTTAGCGTTCCATTGCCATGCGCAGGGCGGTTTTCCAATCCGGCAAACGCAGGCCAAAGGTCGAGGCGAAGCGGTCACAATTCAGGGCAGAAAACAACGGACGGACGGCGGGAGTGGGGAAATCGGAAGTCGGCGCAGGGTGGATTTCCCGCACTTTTTGTTCGTGGCGGTTCGGGTCGAGTTCCAGCACGAGGCGCGCCCACTCAAGGCGGCTTGCGAATCCGTCTCCGGCCAAGTGATATAACCCGGCCCGCTCGCGGATGTGGACAACGCCGCGCGCCAAAATCTGCGCAGTGACCTCGGCCAACATACGCGCCCAGGTGGGGTTGCTGATCTGGTCATTCACCAGCCGCAGGGTTTCGTTTTGACGCGCCCATTGCAAAGACTTGGTCACGAAACTGTCGCGGCGCAGGCTGTACACCCACGCGGTGCGAAAGATGAGATGTGTTCCTCCTACAGATTGGATGGCCTGTTCACCGGCCAATTTGCTGGCTCCGTACACATTCAGCGGATTTGTGACATCACCCTCGACGTAGGCCGAGCCTTTCGAGCCGTCGAAGACATAATCGGTGGAGTAGTGAATCAAAGCCGCATCCAATTTTTTGGATTCCTCGGCGAGGATGGCGGCGGCTTTGGCGTTGATGGCGTAGGCGAGATCGCTTTTGCTCTCGGCGAGGTCAACCGCGGTGTAGGCGGTGGCATTGACAATGACCTCGGGCTGGCTCTCGCGGATGATTCGGGGCAGAGTCTCTAGATTTGCCAGATCAATTTCCGGGTAGTCCAGACCGCGCACATCGCCCAGAGTCGGCAGACAGCGTTGTAATTCCCAGCCCAATTGGCCGGTGTTGCCCAACAGTAAAATCCGCATTAGAGTTTTCCGTTCGCCAGATCGAGCAGATACTTGCCGTAGGAATTGTTCTTGAGCCTGCCGGCCAATTCGAGCAGTTGATTTTTATCAATGAAGCCCATGCGAAAGGCGATCTCTTCGGGGCAGGAGATCATCATGCCCTGCCTTTCCTGCACGGCCTGAATGAAATTGGAAGCCTGCAAAAGCGACTCGTGTGTGCCGGCGTCGAGCCAGGCCACGCCGCGGCCAAGCGCCTCCACGCGCAGGTCGCCGCGTTCGAGGTAAATGCGATTGAGGTCGGTGATTTCGATTTCGCCGCGTTTGGACGGTTTCAGCCCGGCGGCCAGTTCCACCACATCGGAATCGTAAAAATAAATACCCGGCACGGCGTAATGCGATTTTGGTTGGGAAGGCTTCTCTTCGATGCTCAACACTTTGCCATCGTTGTCGAACTCCACCACGCCGTAGCGTTCGGGGTCGCGCACGGGATAGGCAAAAATGCGCGCGCCTTTTTCGAGCGTGGCGGAACGCCGCAGGATTTCCGGCAGGCCGTGACCGAAGAAAATGTTATCGCCCAAAATCAGGCAGGATGACTCACCGCCGACGAATTCTGCGCCGACGCGAAACGCATCGGCCAGACCCCGGGGCTGATCCTGCTCCGCGTAGGAGAATCTCAGCCCCCACTGACTCCCGTCGCCGAGCAGGTTGCGGAAGAGAGGCAAATCCTCCGGCGTGCTGATGACGAGAATATCGTGGATGCCCGCCAGCATGAGCATGGAAAGCGGGTAATACACCATCGGCTTGTCGTACACCGGCAGGAGCTGCTTGCTCATGGAAAACGTGAGCGGGTGCAGGCGCGTGCCGCGCCCGCCGGCGAGGATGATTCCCTTCATGACGGCTTCTCCTTCTTATGGGCCGCTCCCTGCGCCGTCCCCGGCGCAGGCACCATGCACACGCCGCCGGGGACGGCGGCTGGAGCAAAAAGAATCATTTCAGGTTCTCTCTCTTCTCGTAATTTTTTTCCATCCATGTCTGGTACTCGTGTTGCTTTTGGATGGCGGCCACCCATTCCGGGTTGGCGAGGATCCATTGCACAGTGGCGAGCAGGCCTTCGTTCAAAGAGTGACGCGGCTTCCAGCCGAGTTCATTTTCGATCTTGCTGATGTTCATCGCGTAGCGGCGGTCATGGCCGGGCCGGTCGGCCACGAAGGTGATCAAACTGCGATGCGACTCGGCCAATGGTTGAAGTTCATCCAGCAGGTCGCAGATGGTTTCGATGATGGTCAGATTGGGAGGCTGGTTATTGCCGCCGATGTTGTAGGTCTCGCCGGGTTTTCCATCCACGAGGATTTTGTGAATCGCCTCGCAATGGTCGGTGACATAGAGCCAGTCGCGGATCTGTTGACCGTCGCCGTACACCGGCAGTTGTTTTCCGGTCAAAGCGTTCAAAATGACCAGCGGGATCAACTTCTCCGGAAACTGGCGCGGACCGTAATTGTTCGAGCAATTCGAAATCGTCACCGGCATTTGATACGTGTGGCCATACGAACGCACCAGATGATCGCTCGAAGCCTTCGACGCCGCATACGGCGAATTGGGCGCGTACGGCGTCGTTTCAGAAAACGCCGGGTCATCGGGCGCAAGCGTGCCGTACACCTCGTCGGTGGAAACGTGATGAAAACGGACTTCCTCCACCGGCAACGCCTTTTCCACCAGCCAGTATTGCCGCGCCGATTCGAGCAGGGTGAACGTGCCGATCACATTCGCTTGAATGAACGGCTCCGGCCCAAAGATGGAACGATCCACGTGGGTCTCGGCGGCAAAATGAACAATCGTGTCAATTCGATGTTGGTGAAGCAAATCCCGCACAAGGTCGCGGTTGCAAATATCTCCCTGAACAAACGTGTGACGGTCTGCGCCCGGCAGGTCTTTCAAATTTTCGAGACTGCCCGCATAAGTCAACGCGTCGAGATTCACGATGCGACGCGGAGCGTGCGAATCGGCCTCCAAAAGGTAACGGACAAAATTCGAGCCGATAAAACCCGCCCCGCCAGTAACCAAAACATTTTTCATGATCACTCCCGGTATCTACGGAATCGTTCGTGCTTTTTTAGAATTTGCCTTGTGTAGTCGGCGTTCTTGTGTAGTCGGCGTTCTCTTACGCCGACAGGGACGTTAGAGAACATCCCCTACGCATCGAAAGTCTACTCGTATATCTCGGCGTTTTTCAGCAGCGCGCCCATCGCATCCTTTTCGGAGAGGATGGGCGTCCCGCCATTTTGAATGGGCCATTCGATGCCCAAAGCAGGGTCATTCCACAACAAGGATCGCTCCCATTGCGGGGCATAATAATCTGTTGCCTTGTAAAGGATTTCGGCCCGTTCGCTCATGACGTAAAACCCGTGACCGAATCCGGGCGGGACCCAAAGCTGGTTCCTGTTTTCTGACGAAAGAATCGCCCCGAACCATTTTCCAAAGGCCGGGGAACTGCGGCGCAAATCCACGGCCACATCGAATATTTTGCCGATCACCGCACGCACCAGTTTACCCTGAGGCTGGCGGATTTGATAGTGCAATCCGCGCAGGACGCCCTTCGTCGAAGCCGAATGATTATCCTGCACAAAATCAAAGCGGATGCCCGCCGCAAAGAAACGCTCCTTCTGATAACTTTCGAGGAAGAAGCCGCGTTCGTCTTCAAAGACCTTCGGCTCGATCAGGATCACGTCCGGCAGGGTGGTTTTTGTGAACTGCATATTGTCTACCCGCCCGGTTGCGCCCGGCGATATTCCGCCACCACCTCGGCGGCGGGACCCACCGCGCGCACCACGCCGTGATCGAGCCATGCCGCGCGCTGGCACAGGGTCAAAATGGAATCCATGGAATGGGAAACCATGATGGAGGTGGTCCTGCCGTTGCGAAAGCCCTTCATGCGCGTCTCGCATTTTTTACGGAAGGATTCATCGCCGACGGACAATACTTCATCCAACAGCAGGATGTCCGGTTCCCAGGTGGTGGCGGCGGCGAAGCCAGCCGGGCGTACATGCCGCTGGAATACGTGCGCAGGGGAGAATCGATGAAGTCGCTCAATTCGGAAAACTCGATGATCTCATCCACATGTTCCTCGATCTCGCGGCGCGGATGACCGAGGATGGTTCCATTGAGAAAAATGTTTTCGCGCCCGGTCAGTTCGGGATGGAAACCCGCACCCAGTTCGAGCAGAGGCGTGACAATTCCCTTGATCCACACCCGCCCCTGTGTCGGGATCAAGACCCGCGAGATGACCTTGAGCAGGGTGCTCTTCCCGGCGCCGTTGTTGCCGATCACGCCGAAAATCTCGCCTTTTTGAATTCGAAGGTTCACTTCCTTCAAGGCATGGAATTCTTTAAATTGAATCTTTCGTTGAATGATGCGGATGGCGTATTCCTTGAAGGTGCGAATACGCTCCCCCGGCTTGCGATAACGAACGGTGACATCCTCGATGCGGATGACATCTTCTGGTTGCTTGTTTGGTTCCATCAGGCTCATAAGTGATAGGCAAAATCATCGGACTTCTTCGAGAAGAACAGCCAGCCGACGACGAGGGTTGACAACGAAATCAATGCCGCCACGAGCAGGGTCAGCGGCTCGGGCAACACCCCATCAAAAATCGGCGCGCGGAATATTTTCACATAATAATACATGGGATTCAAATGAAAGAACCAATAACGATAGGCTTCGGGGATCAGCGTCTCGGGATAGACGATGGGCGTCAAATACATCCAGCCTGTCAGCACGAGGTTGTACATGTCGGCCACATCGGGGAAATAGATGGACATGGTGGAGACGATCAACCCCACCCCCAGGGCAAAGGCCCCCAACAGGAGCATCGAGATTGGCACGAACAGAATGCTCCAACGGATCGGCAGGCCGATGACAAGCACGATCAGCACGAGAGGAATGAAGGAAATGCCCAGGTTGGTCAACCCTGTTCCAATCGAAGAGACCGCAAAGGAGGTGCGCGGCAGGTATATCTGCCGCAACAATGCGCCCCCCCACACGATCTGGGTCATCATGGCGCTGGTGGCTTGCGAAAAAAATGTCCATGCGATCAAACCGCTTAGGATGTAAGCCGGGTATCCTTTGACCTGGCTAAACAGGGTCGAAAAGACCACAGACAGAATTACCATCATGCCAAGGGGCTGAAGCATGGTCCACGCAACACCCAACACCGAGCGCTTGTAACGCGCCACGATGTCCTTGCGAATCAGTTGAAAAATCAGATCGCGGTAGCGATAAATACCGCGCAGTTCCTCCAACGCCACCGGGCCGCGCTGGGCGCTGTCGTAGATAAGGTCTTCAGATGCTTTCATATTGCTCACACAAGGTAATTTATTTCGTGGCTTCCCAATCGAAACACGATTATCAGTGGATCACGAAAGCGTAGTAACTGCTTCGCGTAAGTCATTCGGGCAAAAAGCGACTGAAGTCGCTACTACAGGCAACTTTTCGTGAAGTGCTGATTATGAATATGAACTGGAGCCAAGACTCCAGTCCGCCAAAAACGGCAGGCTGAAACTACACCCGGAATGGGGCTGGCCTGCCGGTTAGCGGTTTGGATTCTACCATACGGGGGATTTGCCGCCGGCTCGTTGCAGTCGCGCTGCAAGCGCGACCTACGGGAGCAAGGGACATTGCAAAGAAGCGGCCGGGCGGCGTGTGTAAACGATGTTCGGCTGGTCCACGATCACCACAGCCAGGGCATTGATATTAAGACCCTGCTGGCAACCCAGCACGAACACATCGGAGCCATTGGGGAAATAATCCACATCCGTCCGCGGCAGGAGCGCGTAATTCACTCCCTGCGGGCCGATCATGGTAAAGGCAATTCGGGAGAAATCCATCGCGTTGTACGGAAATCGGTTTTTGGGAATGCCATCGCCCGCATCGAAGTAACGCGGATACAGCGCGCGCCCGTCCACGATTCGGAGTTCGGGCCATTGCGCGAGGGCGGCCTGCAATTCCGCCGGGTCGAGTCCCATCTTTTGAATATCGCCCTGCGATTCGAGAAGCGCGAACAATTCCTCCTGCGACCGTTCTGGATAACGACGTGGAATGAAATGCCCTGACAGCGGAATCAACGACCCGAGAAAAAGGAAAAAGACAACGATCAGCGGAGACTTCTTTTTAAGCGGTCCCCAACTCCACGACGCCTGATCAGCGGAATGTTCAGATTCTCCCCTCAGCCCAAAGAACGCCATCCCCCACAAAATGACCTGGAACAAGCCAAGCGCAAAATAAAAAAGCACGATCCAATCAATCGGCACAACGTAGCGTCCGCCGGAGGTACGTGCAAAGGCATTGGCAAGGTCGTAGAAGAAAAACGCTCCCAGCGGCGCGAGACCGGCAAGCCTCGCCGATTTCCAACTTGCTCCGATTCCCAGCGCGATCAAAAACAGATTCGCCAGAAGAAAATAATGGGCGTTTGCGGCGAACCTGCCATCCCAATATTGATCCCAGTAAGGGAAGTCTCCTCTCACTGTGCGCCAAACATCATGGAAATAAGAATCCGTCGGCAAAATAAAAACCGACGAGATGACGTTGTGCAGAAAATGGATGGTCACAAAAACGGGGATGGGCTTCACCTTTGCGCGGGTTTCGGGATTCTGCGTCGGGGAGGAACCATGCACCGGGGAAGCAAGACCAGTTCCCAGCGTCGAAATGACCGGGGATGTTTTATCCAAGACAACATCGTTCGGAGTCGATTCATTTCCCTGCGGTTCAGGCAAAGGCGTTTCCGATTGCGGATAGCGCGCGCGGATGACGAGGAGAATCCTGTAAATGTAAATGTCGAAAACAGATTTGCCGTGATACGCGCCCCAGGCAAAGGTGCTTGCGAACATCGCAACCACAACCAAAATGCCGATAAGAATGCCGCGCAGTTTCTGCCGCCAGTAGACAATCGCAATCAAAAGCGCGGCAAACAATAAAAGGAAAAGCATGTTGGTGCGAAGCATGATTCCCAACCCAACCACGCCGCCCGCCCAAATCAAATAAAGATAATTTTTGTCCGGGGACTTCAACCACTTGACCACCATCAAAGTGAACCAGGCGACAAAGATGACCGTCGGAAAATCGGTGAGCATTTGTTTTTGGTTGGCGAGGTCTATCAATGTGCCAACAGCGATTCCGGTCACTCCGCGCACCATCGCAAGGACGGCGATGGTCAAACCGAAGGGACGGTTGTAAATCGCCTTTCCCAACAGATACAAAATTCCCGGAAAGACGGCGTAGATTGCGGCTTGCAATGCAACGACGCTTGTGTAGTTCTGCCCGATGACGCTGTGCAGAAAAACGAGGAAAGCCATGTACAAGGCGCGGTCGAAATACTGGCCGTTGTTGATTCCCTGACCGATCAACGCAAACTGACTACCGCGGTCGAACGTGGCCGCATCGGAAAACGGATGAAATTGATAATCGGGCGGGTAGGGCCCCGGCGCAAAAAAATTGGCCGACATCGGTTCGCGCGCCCAAAGAAAAGCCGTCACTCCCCAAAGCAAAAAGAAAATTAAAACATCCGTCCACGCGGGAAGATATTTTTTGAACGACGACCTCTCCAGAAAAAACGCCGCCATGCCCAGCACAAAGACAAGTACGATCTGCAAACTCAGCACTGGCACGCCCGCGCCGTACCAATAGCCGTCGCTCACCCATGTGCCCATGCCGGTCAACGCGATGAAAGCCCAGATCAATAAAAACAGGATCGTCACAGTGAACGCAATCGCCCAAACTTTTTTATGGGCGCGAATCGTATTTGCAAAGTTGCCCCAATCGAAGCCGAACTTTTCAACGCACGCGATCACAAATGTCAACGCGCTGACAAATATCAACCAGACGACGAGAGGCGAAACGCGCAGGTAATAATCCAGATTGTTTTCCCAGCGATACAAAGGCAGGAAATAAACGATCCAACCAGACAGCAGAACTGCCCCAGCCCCCAAACAGATTCCAAGCGAAAGTTTTTCGCTTCCAAAAATAAAATCCCAGATTCGTTTCGCCCAGGCTTTATCCCGATACGTTTTAATCGCAAGCACAGCCGCCAGCACAGCCGCAAGCAAGGCAGCGCCGATCAGGATCAGTCTCTGCAGAGACAACCCCCAAAAAATATCATTCTTCGGGTCGGAGGGAATCAAATAAACAGCGCGCGCAGTGAGAAACGCGCTGACGGAAACGAACAATCCATAAATTGTGAGGACGGGAAGGGAACGCGGCCATCGAAACATAATCGGGCTGAGTCTACCATAACCAACATTGCAGGACTCACGCAAAGACTTGCGTAGAGCGCGCGCCAAAGGTGTCCAACGCGCGGGCTGTGCAGCCGACGTTAGGGGTGTAGCGCAAAAGTGTCGGTAGAATTTCTCCGGGCATTTAACGCAAAGGCGC
>JBBIUO010000034.1:13092-18082 GCA_037440205.1 Chloroflexota bacterium | reverse complement strand
GACTGCAAAATCATCGCCGCACCTCCTTTGCCAGTTCGCGCACGTCAATCGTCCCATCCTGCATGACGGCGTGATAGAACATCGGCTTGATGTCGCGCGGGTTGGAGAAATCCAGGTCGTAGAGCGTCCAGCCGAAGTCGCGCTTGCCCGTCAGTGGACTTGGGGGGATGTCACCCTTGTCCTCGATGAGCGTCACTTTGGCGGGGAACTCGCGCGTCCCCAGGCAGGGTGCGTGGAAGTGTTGCCCTTCCCGCAGGCGGCGCAAAACCATGTTGTAGTGTTTTTTCTCTTCCTGCTCGTCAGTCTCGCGGTTGCCTGTGGGTTGAGTCAAGTCGAAGTGCGCCTCAATGACGTAATCCACATCCTTCAAAACCATGGCGGCGCGCTGCTGACGGGCTTCGGTGGCGGCGATGTAGAGCGGCTTGTTTGCGCCTTTCATCACCTGCAAAGCGTTATCCACTGACGCTTTATCGCTCACCTCGTTGCGGCGGATGTTGGTGAACTCGATTTCGCGCAGGACGTGGATTTTATCTATCACCCAGCGGATGGCAGGCTTCCAATACACCGCCTCGATGATGCCGCGCGCCGCCGACGGGGTGATGACATCGTAACTGACGCGCTCCACTTTCATTTCGGGACGGGTGAACAGGGCGTAAGGTCCCTGTACGCGGATGGTGATACCGTATCCCATAAGTTGAACCTCCTTTCGGTTTATGTGTCATTGCGAGACCTGTGAGCCTCAAACGGTGAATGCAGGTCGAAGCAATCTCCTCATGCAGCAGACTGCTTCGCCTTCGGCTCGCAGTGACATGGTGATTTTAGGGGATTGCTTCGGGCGGAAGAACGCCGCCCTCGCAATGACATGATGTGAATTAGAACAACAACCCATCCCCGCCGCCGCTTTCAGGGACGAGCAGACCTCTTTCGGGGTCATAATATTCTTGCAGGTAATCGGGGTTGAGAATGTGATAAGTATCGTCAATGGTCAAAATCACTCCTTTTGAACTGAGTTTGTCGAACTCGCCCTCAAAAATCGAAACCGTGTAGGGCTGGAGTTTCCGCAGGGTGGAAAATGGGTACTCGGTATATTTCAATTCTTCAATCAACCGCTTCGCCGCATCGTCGAAGGGGATAATCACCGTCTCGGTCGGGTCTTCGATGATTTGGAAGGCGCGCGCCGCCGTCTCGAACTTGAACCTGGCTTCGGCGCTGTCAAAACATTCCATGATGCGCTTGACATCGAAAGAGATGTTCGGGTCTTGCAGGTCATACAGCCGCTCGAAAAACGCTCGGATAGCGGGGATGGAAATCGGCGCTTCGGCGTGGTCGCGCAGCGCCATGCGGGCGACTTCCGCAGTCTGTTTGAGAAAAGAAGGCGTCCGCTTGATGAACTCCGATTTCGGCTCAAAGACGAACATCTCGCTCATGCCGCGCCTCATCTCGCGGTTGACGCGCCCTGCCGCCTGATTGATGGAATCCAGTCCTGTCAGGGCGCGGTAGCCGACGGGGAAGTCCAGGTCAATGCCCGCTTCCATGACCGTTGTCGAAACGACGCGGCAGGGCTGTCCGTCCGCCAGACGCGCTTTGATTTCTTCCAGTTTGGCGCGGCGGTGAATGGGACACATCAGAGTCGAAAGGTGGAATTTCCCTTCGCCTTCCAGCATCCCAAATAATCCGCTGGCGTGGCGGCGGGTGTTGACGATGCACAGGGCTTGTTCGTGCGCGTTCAGGCGGGCGAGCAGGTCTTCATCGGTCAGCGTCCCCAGGTTCTTCACTTCCACGCGCTTGTAAAAATCGAACAATTCTTGCGGGTTGGGCGCGAGTTCGCGCACTTCGGTCTTTTCGGGCAGGAAGCGTTCCAGCCCTGGCTGGGTGGCGGTGCAAAAGACCGCGCTCGCGCCATAGTTGGTCACCAGTTCCCATACCGCCGCCATCGCCGGGCGCATGTAGTCGCGCGGCAGCATTTGGGCTTCGTCGAAGATAATCACGCTTTTGGCGATGTTGTGCAGTTTGCGGCAACTCCGCGACCTGTTGGCAAACAGCGACTCGAAAAACTGCACGTTGGTCGTGACCACGATGGGAATATCCCAGTTCTCCGCCGCCAGTTTGAGTTTGGCAAGCGCGCTGTTGGTGCGGTCATCGGGGTTCTCGCGCTTCTTGCCTTCCCAGTCAAAATTGGAGTGATGCTCCAGCACTTGCTCTTCGCCGAAGATATTTTTGAAGACTTTGGCATTTTGCTCGATGATGGTGGTGAACGGGATGACGTAGATGACGCGCTTCAAGCCATGCTCGGCGGCGTGATGCAGTGCAAACGCCATCGAAGCCAGAGTCTTGCCGCCGCCCGTCGGGACGGTAAGCGAAAAGAAGCCAGGTTTTTCACTCTTACCTTTTGCGATGCACGCCTGAAGGATTTCATTGCGCTTGCGGTTGATGTCGCTGGTTGGGTTCTCGAATTGCTTCAAGTGCGCGTCCATCTTGTCGCGCAGGGCGGGGATATCGTCATGTCCGCCGCGCGGTTTTGCGCCTTTCATGTAAGTTTCGGTTTCCTGAAAGTCCGCGTCCACCAGCGCGGAATAAATCATGCGCGAGAGAAATGAAAACGAGAAACTGACATAATCTTTCGGCGGCTTGTCTGGCAAGACGCGCAGGCGCAGCGGATGAATATTCAAATGTTGCGGGAAGGTAAGCGTGGACAAATCCACTTCGCTCTTGTAGGCGCTGTAATCGGGCAATTTGTTTTTCAAGCGCGCGCAAACCGTCCCGCCTTCCAGGTCGGTCTCGTTGCCGAAATCAGGCAAACCCGCGTGATGCCCCATGATGGGATACGCCAGCAATTGAGCAAAAACCTGCTGCGGCTTGCCTTCGAGCAGGGCTTTGAGTTCCTTTGCGCCTGCCGTCGAATGATCCACTTTTGGACCGCTGCCCTCCAGCCGTTTCTGGAACGCGTCGGAATACTTGCCCAGGTCGTGAATTAGTCCCGCAATGTACGCCAGTTCCGCCACGTTGGCGTCCGCGCCAAAATCGCGCGCCATTTCTGCCGTTTTGGTCAGGTGTTCGATGAGCGGCTGCCAGTTTTCGCGGTCTTCCCCCTCGCGGCGGTGGGCAAAGAAGCGGGTCTGCGGCTCGCTGATATTCCCCACCCCATACACCCTCGCCAACCGCTTCACCTCCTTCTCCAGCGCACTCCTCAACCCCTTCGGCTCCACTACCTCACAATCCGCGCCCCAGCCGCGAATCCACGGGATCATCTCCTGCGGCTCGGCCACCTTCGCCTGCCACAGGATCGAGCCGTCTTCCAATTCGGTCTCTTCCTCGGAGCGATGCCAGCGGGTTTCCTTCAAGCGTCCCGCCACGTTGCGATTGAATTTCAACGTCACTTCGACGGGCTCGCCTGTGGTGTACCAGATTCCCCACGCGTCGGCCAACAAGTCGCGCGGATCGAAGTCGGCGGGGATTTCGTAATGCTCGCGCGTCAACTCTACCTTTTCGATGCGCTCGATCTTCAACGTCCGCATTTTGCCTGTAGATTCGTCGCGGGCGATCAGGTGCGTGGTTTGTCCCACCGCGTAGGGTTCGATGAAATACGGGCAGAGAAAATACTCGAAGACCTTTTCCGCTCTGTCGCTTCGGTGCCAGACTTTGACTTTGCGTAGTTCCGCCCAAGCGAGGGTCAACTGTTCGAGAACGTCCAGGTAGCGCGGATCCTGCCACTGGGTCGCGTCGTCCATCACGTCCGCGGCCTGCTCGACGTGGTGGCTGATGCGCGGCGCGAGTTTTTCGAGCGCCACGCCCAGTTTGCGAAGGGCGGAGGCGGCGTGCGGGTTTTGCCTGTCCATGCGGGTGGCGAGCAGGCGAGACGCAATGTGGATCGCCGTCGCCTCGTGCAGGGTGAACGCCACTTTGACGAGATACGCGGAACGGTCCAGGCTGATGCGTCCATCCTCGTGTTCGATGGTGGGATAGAGTTTCTGGAAATCGTACAGGTTGCGATGGATAACGGAACGATCCACGCCCAAATGGCGAGCCATCTCGGACTGGGTCATCCCCTCGGGATGCGACAACAGGAGGGCTTCCATTTTCATCAGGCGGTCGGCTTTGTTTTCAGCGCGTGACATGGCAAACTCCGCAACAGAATTTCATTGTCAATAGAATAACACAACACCCACACGAATTCCGCAACGTTTTTTATGAATTTTCACGTTGATTGTTGAAGGGGTGTAATCCCCCTTTTTCGTCCTCGTAAATAAGCAGACCGCTATCGTCCAGCGACGGGAGAGAACGCGTCACTTCACTGCGATTCAATCCCAACAGGCGGGCGATAAATCCGGCCCTTTTGCCCGGGTTTTCCTTAACCGAATTATAGATACTTTCCAATTTTTCGTCATCGGTTTTGCGCGCCATGCAATGCCTCCGTAAGGTTGAATTTCTTCAACGATACGGGGCGGGTGTTGCAGGTAATGCAACAAGATGGAGGATTCCCCTTATTAGCCTGAAAATACAACCGCCCGTACAGCTTGCGCGGGCGGCATTTACCTAATTCTGCGCAAACGTGTCAATCAGCAGTTTGAAATTTCCTCCCACCGGATACAGGATGGGACAGGTGCATCCGCGTTTTTTGTATTCCTCCACTTTGGCTTTGGCTTCGGAGGGCGTGCCTGAAGCAGTGATCTTCAATACGAGTTCGTCTGGCACAAGGTCTTTCGCCTTCATCACCTGTTCCTTGGTGGCCGGCCAGCCCAAAATGGACTGGATTTGCTTTACCACATCATCCGAAACATTCGAGGCTTTTGCGATGTGCGGCTGTTGCGCGATGTACTGACAAAGGAGCATCTTCGAGTAGTCAATCGCCTTGTCGTGACTTTCGTCCACCGAGCAGACGATCAACTGCGGGCGGTCGAAGTTTTCCATTTTACGGCCTGATTTCTTCAAGCCTTTTTCGAGCAGTTCCATGGCCTTGAGGTTGACCTCGCCGCACTTGAGCACCAGGCCC
>JBBIUO010000034.1:2543-13082 GCA_037440205.1 Chloroflexota bacterium | reverse complement strand
AGCAGTTCCATGGCCTTGTCGTTGTATTCGGGAGCCACACAGTAATTCAGCACCGCGCCGTCGGCGATCTCGCCTGTCATTTCCATCATCTGGTCGCCTGTCGCGCCGATCATGATGGGCACGTTGCGCGGCTCGCGGCGGCCATGGACTACATCCAGTTCGATACCGTCTACATGGTGGAATTCACCGTGAAATGTGACTCGCTCCATGTTCAGCAGCCTGCGCATGACTTCGACCGTTTCGCGCATGGCGAGCAGGGGCTTTTTCCGCTCGATGCCGACGTTCTTTGCCAGCGGATCCCACCATGCGCCGATTCCGCAAATGACTCGATTCGGGGCCAGGTCATCGAGCGTGAGGAAGGTGGCGGCCAGCAGACCGATGTTGCGAGTCCAATTGTTGATCACCCCGGAGCCGACCTTGATTCTGTTCGTCACGGCGGCGTAACCAGCCATCGGCACGATTGCGTCGCGCACCAGGCGGCTCTCGGCCTGCCAGACGGCCTCGAATCCTTTTTCCTCCGCGTATCTGGCGTATTCCAATCCGTCGCGCAGGTCGTGAGAATCTTGCAGGTAGAGAGCAACACGTTCGGTCATGGCTTTTCTCCTTGTGAATCAGCGTTTGTAAAATAAGGCTTGGGATTCTTTCGTCTTTTACGCAAAGCGTTCATCCTTGTACTTTTGTTTCCTCCATTTTTCGGATGATTTCCAAATCTTCCGGCAGATCCAAATCCAGGCCGAGAGACGGCAATTCCACAATTTCCAGCCGCGCGCCTGATTGCTTCGCGCGTTCGCAATGACGCCGGAACGATCCTTCGCCAAAGTCGAATTCGATCTGCCCGGCGGGAACCATCAACAAGGCATTCGTCCCTTTGCCGTGCCTGTCGGGGGCAATGACGACTACCGGCGGTTTCGCCGCGCGGTCAATCAGCGTCAACACATCCTCGGCGCTGAGCAGAGGCAAATCTGCCGGCAGAACCAAAACGCCCTGTGTGGCATGGACTTGCGCCACAACCGTTGCGCGCGTCAGGGCTGTATTCAAATGAGGTTGACCATCTTCCTGCACAGTTTTTGCCCCGTGATTGCGGGCGATGGTCAACGCATGTGGGTCGCGGCTGACCACCAAAACCTGGTCGAGTTCCTTCAACTCCGAAAGAGTTTTCAGGGTTCGTTCGAGTAATTCCTGATTTAGTGCGGTTCTTTCATCTTCTGTGAGCGCTCCAGCCAGGCGCGACTTTCCGCGCCGCAAAGGCTTGACAGGGACAATAGCCCAAAGTGTCATGTTAGAAACTCCCGATAAAATTCAGCACGTCCATCGCCAATCGGGCGCGGTCTGTCGGTGAATTCATAAGCGTATCTGTCGCCAGTGTTCGTGTCATGATTTTATCCGATAAATGCGCGTCCACGTGATCCATTACAAAACCGTCGAGCAGGTCACGGTAATGCTCCGCAACCGCCAGCGCCGAAGGCTCGATGCCCAGTTCGGCATACATCTTTGCGGCGGGCCCCTTCACCGTCTTCCCGCCGATGATGGGTGAGACCGCCACAATCTTCTTTTTGGGAAGCGAAATGACTCGCAGAATCGGATCAATGCTCACCCAGGGATTCGACGGGCAAATGACGATTGCCTCCGCCGAATCAATCGCTTCACACACACCGACAGCTGGCCGGGCGACATCGACTCCGTCGAACCGAAAGCCTTTCACCTTCGGCTCGCATCGCCTGTGGACAAAATATTCCTGAAAGGCCAATTCACCCTCGTCGGTGTTCACGATTGTTCGCACGGGTGAATCGGTCATTGGCAGGATGGTTTGCGGAATGCCCCACGCTTTGCAAAAGCCTTTTGTGATTTGAGAAAGGGTCTCGCCTCCTTTCAATCTTCTTGTTCGCTCGAGATGGGTCCCCAAATCCTGGTCGCCCAGGCGGAACCAGCCCGGCCCGCCGAGTTTTTCCACGTTTGCAATCGTATTCCACGTTTCGTCCACTCGCCCCCAGCCGGTTTCGGGATTTGCCAACCCGGCAAGGGTATAGCAAACCGTATCCAGATCGGGACAGATATATAAACCGAGATGCTCGAAATCGTCGCCGGTGTTGACGATGACAGTTAAATCTTCAGGTGGGAGGATTTGGGCGAGTCCGTGCGCCAGTTTCGCGCCGCCAACTCCGCCCGCGAGGGCTGTGATTTTCATGGATGAATACTTTGGTATGGTCTGCCGTCTGTGGTCAAACGATTTTCGCCAAACTTTTCATATCTTTCATCTCTTTTGTTTTCGGTGTCTCATCTGAATACCCAAGAAAATACATGGCTTGCGGCTCCCATGATTTTGGCAGTTCCAAAACTCTTTGCACGGTTTCCTGCACAAAAAGCGGACTGCACACCCAGACGCCTCCCATCCCCTCTGCGTGGGCAGCGAGAAGCAATTGCATGCCCGCGTTTGCGGCGGATTGGGTTGCCATGAGGTATTCGGCTTTTTTACGGCGGGTATCGGGGTAGGTGTCCATGTCGGTCATATCCACGCAGAGGAGGATGACAACGGGAGCGCTGATGATTCTTTCACGGGAGCGGTTTACTTTCCTTTTCGCTTCATCGGGTGAAATGCCGTCGGCTTCGAGATCTCGCTGAAATTCGATCCCCATTGCTTCGGCAAGGCGGATTTTGCCGACTGAAGTCGTCACGACGGCAAAACGCCAGGGCTGGCGGTTATGCGCGGATGGGGCAAATGTGGCGGTGAGGAGAATGCGCTCGATAACCGAATCAGGCACCGGGTCCGATTGGAAGCGGCGGATCGAACGGCGAGTCCGCAGAAAGGTGTGGAGGTCAGTGGAGATCAAAGTGAATCGGCTCGATCTTGAAAATGATCCGCTTTTGTCCGATGCGGGGTCTCCAGGGTTCGCCGTCGTATTTGAGCGAGAGTTGGTTGATATGCTCGTCTGCACCCTGGGTGGTGTGCCCGGCAACCCGCCCGCGGATTTGAACGTAGCGATAGGGGGGGTGGGGATCCTGAATGACCAGCGCCACCTGTGGACGCTCCTTCATGTTGCGGTCCTTGGTGCGGCCCTCGTTGGTGTTGATGAGGATGTGCTCCTCGTTTACGTTGAACCAGATCGGTGTGACCTGCGGTGAGCCGTCGGGCATGATGGTGGCGAGAAAGAGATAGGCTTTTGTTTCATCCCTGAGCAGGTCGAGATATTCCGCTGGAAAGTTTTTCATGAAGTCTCCGATGGAATGCTGTTGTTCATGATTGAGTGTATCAGCCGCGCATAAGATTCGCGTTAGAGTGTTCAGACCCTGACTCGGACAAGCCGAAACCAAATTCAACCACGAAGGTCACGAAGGAACACAAAGGAAAACCTTAATCTCCCTTCGTGACCTTCGTGTTTAAAAATTCTTGCCGCTCCGCAAAAAACAAGAATCTAAAGGTTTTCAAAACCTTCAGATTTCTAACGAAACATATCCTGTTCCTTTGGGCGGAGCAATTCCCTCAGCGACCCTTCGCCCAATGGATAGGGAAATCCGCGCACATGCACGGCAGGAATGCCCTCAGCGGCCTGCCCCATCATCAATGATGCGGCGGCGGCAAGTTCGTCGGCCACGCCAACGACGGTGATCTTCAAGGTATACCCGAACAGGTCGGTCCAGCCGCGTTCGTCAATCAATGCAGGGATTCCACTTAAACCGATGCAAATCCCGACCGTGCCGTTTCTCCAGGCGCGGCCATGCGAATCGATGATCATCACGCCGATGTTAAGTCCCGTTTTTTGTTTTATCTGTTCGCGGATGTTTTTTGCCGAGAGATCGGGGTTTTCGGGCAGAAGCAAAACGTACTCCTCTTTTTCGTCGCCGTACCCTGCCACGTTCGAATGGTCAATGCCTGCGTTGGCGCAGACAAAGCCGAGTTTGTGTTCCACGATGACGGTCCCGGTGCGGACGCGCACAACTTCGTTGCTTTCCTGAAGGATGAGTTGCACGGTGCGCGGGTCTTTCTCTGTTTTTTGCGCCAGTTCGATGGCCTGCGCAGAAGGCGTGACGGTGTTCAGGTTCACCATCCGCCCTTCGGCCTTGCTGACGATTTTTTGCGCGAGGACAAGGATGTCGTCGTTTGCAAGTTGAATGGCCGAACTTTGAATTGATGCGGCAAGAATATCCGCCAGGTTATCTCCCTGGCGGATGAGAGGAATGTTTTGCAACGGGGTAATGGTAAGAGACATAAGATTCGTAAAACGTGTTGCGCAATTCGTAAAATGCCTTCCGCGAATTACGAATCACGAATTACGCTTCACACCTGTGATCCTGATTCCCGCATGGGTCGAACCATACATTTTGTTGATGTTGATCAGCACACTCGTCAACCCCTCGACGACGACGGAATTTTCAATCGGGCCGGCGTCCCAGCCATGCAAGCCTGCGGCTTCCACCAGTTTGATGATCTCGGCGCGGGCCTCCTTGCTCGTCCCTGTGACCAGCACGTCGCATTCCACGTCTGTGTTGTCAAACAAATGCTCGTGCGAGATGTTCTGGAACGCGGCGCACACCTGCACATCGCTGCCGACAATCTCCCACGCCTCCTGCGCGGCGGAACCCGCGGCGGGCATTTGAACGGTTGCAACTTTGGGCGGCATGAGCGGCACGGTCACGTCAACGAGAATCTTGCCCCTGAGTTGGTTTCTGACGGATTCGATGGTGTCGCGATGCGCCAGGTAGGGAACGGTCAACACGACGATGTTCGAATCACGCGCCGCCTCCAGGTTGGTCATGCCGTCGATGGAGATTTCCTCCCCAAGCATTTCCTTGATCTCGTTCGCCGCGGCGATTGCCTTATCCGCGTTCCGCGAACCGATGTGGACGTGATACCCGGCGCGCGCCCAACGATACGCAAGTCCCTTGCCCTCCTTGCCGGTGCCGCCCAAAACGGCGATGGATAGTAAAAGGTTTATGTCGTTCATGAATTCTCCGAAAAATGTTTAGACTTTCGCTGCTTCCTCTTCGTACCGCTTCCAGATGCGCGGAGCGATTTCCCGCGCCCGTGCGGCAATTTCCGCTTCATCCAGCGTGAGCAGTTGACGATCCTTCATCAGCGCTTTCCCGGCAACGATGGTGGTGGTGACCATGCTTTGCTGGAAGCCGAAAATGATATGCCAGGGCAGGTTGCCCGCGGTCAACGGCGTGTGGGGATGATACTCAACGAAGATCAGATCGGCAAACGCGCCCGGAGTGATCTGCCCGATCGGCGCGTCGGGGAAGAATTGATTCGCAAGCGCGGCGTTGTTGTACACCGCCATCTGGGTCACATCGTAACCGCCCATGCGGCGCGGGTCACGGTGATGGACCTTGTGTAAAAGATAAGCCATCTTCCACTCCTCCCACATCGCATTGGAAAAGCCGTCGTTTCCGAGGCAGACTTTGATTCCCAATCGCATCATTGACTCGACAGGTGCCACACCCACGCCATTGTTCATGTTCGAGCACGGATGGTGAGTCAGCCAGGTGCCGGTCTCTTTGAGGATTTCCATTTCGCGCGCATCGAAATGGACTCCGTGCGCGGTGATGGTGTTGTGGCCGAGGATGCCATGCTTTTGCAGGCGGTCAATCACGCGCATTTCACTTTTGCCGAGGCTGTCGTATTCGTCCGATTCATGCTCGGCGGTGTGGATGTGAAAACCGGTCCCTTCGGGAGCGGCGGCGCGGCAAGCCTGTAAGGTGATGCCGGAAAGCGTCAGGCTGGCGTGCAGGCCAAAGGTCCCGGCCAGACGCGGGTGCGGGGAGGAAGCCAGTCGTTTCAAAAAGCGCAAATTCTCGTTGATGCCTGCGTTCGCCTTTTCGCTCCCGTCGCGGTCGGTCACTTCGTAGCACAACACACTGCGCAGTCCGCTTTTATCCACCGCATCGGCGATCAAATCGAGCGAACCCTCAATCGCGTTTGGCGAAGCGTGATGGTCAATGAGAGTCGTCGTGCCGTGTTTGATCGCGTCCACGAGACAGACCAGCGCCGAAAATCGGATCGCCTCCGCATCCAGCGAACGGTCGAGCGGCCACCACAACTTTTGCAGAATCTCAGGGAAGTCTTTTGGCGCCGCCCCGGGGATGGCCATGCCGCGCGCGAACGCTCCGTAAAAATGAGTGTGCGCGCAGATGTTGCCGGGCATCACATATTGCCCACGCGCATCCAGCGTCTTTGACTTTGGATATTTTGCAGTGAGGGCTTTTGTGGCGCCGATCTCCTTGATACGGTCGCCTTCGATGAGGATCGCATGATCCTCCAAAACCCGATTGGCGGATTCCCAGGTGACGAGGTTTGCGTTTGTGATCAGCATGTTTAACTATACCCGTATTGACTCGGATGTGGAAGTTTCACGCCCGATATGCCGAGTTCCCAAAGGACGTTGAAGACGGACTCGCGCAACTCGGGGTCTTCCCTGTACATGGCATCGTACAGTTGCGCGATGACGCCCTCATTTGGCGTGTTTTTGAGATAGGGCAGGGCGGCGAGGCGCGTTTCGGAGTCTTCGCTCTTGAGGGCAAGCAGAAGAATTTCTGTTGCGGGGACGCCGGGAGAAATGCCCATGCCCTGTTTGGCGGCGAATTCGATCAGCCACGGCGATTCGGATGGGGGCTTCAGCCGGTGAGGGGCAAGCGAGCCTTTGCTTGTCTTTGAATCAAGCACCTCCGTCGCCGCATTGCGCACGACCCATTCCTTGTCGTCAATTTGGATCTTCTTCAGGATATCAACAGCCCAATCTTCCCTCACGCGGCCCAGACCGTAGGCCACCGCACGGCGCAGGAGAATGTCGTCTATGGTGACGCCGTCTTGCAGCATGGCATAACCTTCGTGGGGATCGTTTGCCAGTGCCTCCGCCGCGGCGCGGCGAATATCCTCATCACCGCTGAGCAGGGTGTGAGCCACCGTTTCCAATGCTTCGTTGGTGCCGATGGCGACCAGCGCCATGCAAGCCGCGCGGCGCACCGGCGCGCTGGGCGCTTGAATCGTGCGCTCCAGAATTTCAACGGATTTTGCATCGCGCATGGCACCGGCACCGAGGATCGCCAGATGAACGAGTTCGAATGAAAGCGTGGTTGCGAACTGACGGAAAAGAGTCATTGCGCCCGGGTCGTTGCTGGCCGCAAACGCTGCCATGGCCTGTCCGCGCAGGTTGAGGGGCAGTCCCTCCGTTTGCAGGACGGTTGCCAATGCCCCGAATAATTTTCCTCGCCAGGGGGCGTTGCGCGGCGCATCCCTCAGCCAGCGGGCCGCCATGAAAAGCGGACGGTGCATGGGCAGGCGCGAAAATTCCAAAAGCGATTGCACGAGTTTGCTGGCATCTCCGTGCGCGGCGAGATAACGCATGGCAAGGTATTTCCCCGACCAATCCGTCTGGTTGAGGATGGTTTCCTCGGCTTTGAAATTCATCAGCGCGCGGCCGGCCAAAAACCCTGCAAAGACAGGGTGCGTGAACCGCATTTTGTGATTTGGGTACACAACCAATAATCCGCTGGCGGTCATCTTTCCAAGCAGGCCGGAGGTGGGTGTGGAAACTTTTTCGGTTTTCTTTCCCTTTCGCGGTGTTGTGTCTTCCTTGACTTCCGCGCCTTCTTCTACCGGCGGCTCGGCTGTTTCGCCGGGCGCGGTTTCATCCACCACTTCAAAGGATTTTACCCAGGCGCGCGCCACACGCGGATCGAAAATGGGCTGTGTGTTAACCGTCGCCTGCATGGCAAGCGTTTCCAGCGCGGCGAGCGGAGTGTTGGCGGGCGCAATACGGCGGATGTGTGTGGCGATGGCTTCCAGCACGTGCGGCCCGAGGCTGTCGCCGGCGTAGGCGCCCCATGCTTTGAGAGTCAATTCAAGGGGAGATAAATTCAAATTGTCGGAACCCAGCCAAACGTTAAGCAGGATCGGGTCCACCTGTTCGGGACCGGTCTGGGCCCACGCTTCCATCGCAACGGTTTGCGACCACAGTTCGCCCCATCGCTCGATGAATTTCCGGCTTTCGCGCACAGACCATGCCATCAACGCAAGCGGGGCAAATCCAAGCGGGATGAGGCCGTCAATGTATTCCGGCGTGCCGGTGGTGACGATGCGGGTCTTCGGGAAATTTTGCAACACCGCTTTGAAGTATTCAGTGACGACCTGCTGGGTTTCGGGGGCAATCTCATCGAAGCCATCTATGAGCAGGAGGGCATCGCCGTTTTTGAATGCTTCCTGGAAGAAGTTTGGCAGGCGTCCCACATCGAGAATGGGCGCGTGTTCGGAGGCGGCTTCGATCAGCGGGGCGAGGACATCTTTTGGATCGGAGAGCGGGAGTTTGAGATTCGCAACGTGATAGAAGAACGGAACGGAATTTTTCAGCGCTTCGAGTTTTTCGCTTCGATTCGCGGCGAGAGATGCGAGGTGCGCGAGGGCAACGGTCTTGCCGATGCCGGGCTGGCCAATGATGACCAGGTTGGAGTTGCCGGATAACGCCTGCGGAAGCGTCAATGACTGCGCCTGGTAGGTCGCGGCGATCTCGGGCCAGGTGGGCAGGTAGGGAAGCGTTTGGGAAAGCGTATCTTCAAATTTTGGAGGGGTGCCAGGCTCGACGATCTGCGGCGGGGCGATCAGCAGAGGTTCCAGAAGGATTTCATCGAGGGAAAAAAGCGGCGCGGCGAGATGCATTCCCTGTGCGCGCCTCAGGGTCACGCGGCGATAATTCTCTTCGACGACGCTCGATTTGCGCGCCTTTGCAACTTCCTGTTGCTCCTTGATGCCTTCGCGTATCTCGTTCCAAAGCGGACGCGCCCGCGAGGCCAGCCACCAGAAGACGCTGGCGGCGACGAAGCCAATAAGGAAGGAGTAGGGTTCGATGCCAAAGAACATGATTAATTCGAGTAGAGAATTCGCCCGCAGGTTGGGCAATTCACCAGTTGCTTTTGGGAGCGCGCGTTCTGTTGAATGGCTGAATTGATGGTTGCGCCGCACGCGCCGCAGGAGTTATCGGTGATTTCGGCGATTGCCACGCCGCGTTTTTGACGGCGCAGGTCTTCGTAGGATTGGAGCAGGTTCGTGTCTATCGGCGCGAGAGTTGCCTCGCGCTCCTCGACGAGCCGCTCAAGTTCCGTCGTCAGGACGGATTGATCTGCAATCAATTTTTTGTGTTCATTCCCGAGTCGCGCCTGGATCAACTCCAGTTGTGTGTTGGCGCTTTGCAGTTCGTTTTCCGCGTTTTCAACTTCAAGCATGGATTCAAGTTCACGCTCTTCGAGGGTGGTGAGGTGTTTCTTGAGCGAGGCGACATCCTTTTGCAGGTCTTGCAGTTCCTTTGGGTTTTGAACCCTGCCGCCGTACAAGCTGGATTCGGCCTGCTCGATTTTAATCCTTTGTGATTCCACTTCCGCTTCCAAACTTTTCAGGTTGTGACGGGCATGATGATGGGCGGTTTTGGTGAGTTCCGTGCGGTGAAGGCATTCGCGCAGTTCCGCGTCGTTTTCGAGGGTTTTGCGGATCGTCTCCAGCTGTGAACGCACACGGTCAATTTGACGATCCACTTGCTGGAGGCGGTACAGTCCCAACGAGGCGCTCATGACTTGAATTATATACGATGTGGGAAAAAATGACCCGTTTTCCTTTGAAAACGGGCCGGGAAGCAATTGAACTGCAAGGTGAAGTTACTGGGTGGAGACGTTGAAGTAGTTGTACACAGCCCGCGTCAGGTCTCCGATCAACGGATTGGTGATGTCCCAGATGTTGGTGATGGGGTGGTAGGTGTAGATGGATAGCACGAAATTTCCGCCGGGGCTGTAGACGATGCCGGCATCGCTCGTATCGCGGATGACGCCGTCGTTGGCTGGCACGTATCCGTGCTTGTGCGGAACGAGCGTGCCATCCGGGACGCCGCCCTGGATGAGGGAGCCGAGTTTATCCTGCGCCATGAAATCAATCAACAACTGGCAGGTCTCCGGGTTGACTTTATCCGGGAAGGCGGCAACCAAAGCGCCTCCGCTGTTTTGCGCGCATTGATAAATATCGGCGAGCAATGCTCCCATTTCAGAGGGGGTGGTTTGGGAGTAGGGGTCCGGGTCGGTGGTGACATCGGTGCGCGAGTTGCCGGGCGTGATCGGGCGGGACGAAAGCGGCGGAGCGCCGAGATAGAAGAAGCCGTTGAGGAAGGTGCTGTTCAAGCCGATGGTCTTCATATTCTGGGTGACGATGAGTGGGCCAATGTTTGGGTCGATCCGTTCGAGAACCTGGTCGGTGGCGGAGTTATCCGATTTGCCCAGCACGCGCGAGATGATCTCTGCGGTTGTTGCATCGAGAACGCTTCCGCGATTGATGAGGTAGGATGCTACGATGGCTACCTTGATGGTGCTGGAAGCAGTGAAGGCAATATCCGGCTCGACCGAAATCTCCTGCTTGTTGTTGATGGCGAAATGAATTTCCTGCCCCGTCTGCAAATCCATCATGTAGAAGCCGATCAAGCCGTCGAAGTCGGAAACGGTGATGATCTGTTTGAGCAGGATGGTCAGGTTTTCGATGGTGGGTCTCGCGGCGGAACTGCGGGTGAAGGTGAG
>JBBIUO010000034.1:0-2533 GCA_037440205.1 Chloroflexota bacterium | reverse complement strand
CGCAACCGAGCGGCTGGTTGGGGAACGAAGCGCATCACTGACGAGCAGGACGGCGCGGTCAAGGTCAAGAGTCTGCCCGGGTCGGCCGGGCAGGAAATCGGTCCCGCCCGGAACCGGAATGGCTGGGGCGGGGGGAAGGTCGTAGCGCGCGGCAATTTCGTTTTGCAGGTATTCCCGCAGGCGTTCTTCCGAAATATTGGCGCTCAGTGGAATTGTCGTTACGGGCGGTGTGCGATTCCAGAGAAGGTCCCAATACCCGTTCCAAAACGGCCCGCCGGTGCGGCTGAGGTCTGCCGCGGCGAGCATCGTTTCCACGTCGGGTTGAAAACCGACCACCGATGGGTCAATGTGAATGACGGCATCGTTGTAGAGTACTTCCACCGGGGAGGTGTACACTTCCAGCAATCGCTGAGACGCTTCGACGGGTGTCAGCCCGCCGACAGGCACGCCGGCAATGCTCATGCCGGCAGGGTAATTATTTCGCTGGCGGCTGTAGGTGATAAGGGAGATGATACTGAGTACGAGCGCGGCGGTTAAAAATAAAATGGACACGCCCCGCAGGATGATGTTGGTATTCCGATTTCTCACTGAACCTCCGAGTTGGGAATGGCTGAAGGGGCGGGACAATTTTCCTAGCCACAGAGACCACAGAGTTCTCTGAGAAAAAAACTCTGAGCGCTCAGTGGTCTCTGTGGCTATGCCCACGACATCAGCCATTCACCCGAATTATGACAAATGTCACGTAAAAAAGTATAACACACCGAAACAAACGCCTGTGCTAAAATAAATTATTGCTCGTTCATTTCCCATAAAAAGGATTGACATGCTCCGCTCTTTCTTCATCTATCTTTCCAAAGCCGCGTGGGCGCAAAACCTGATTACGGGTTGGAGTCTTGCCTGGCGCGTCGCTTCCCGTTTCGTTGCAGGCACAAAACTCAGTGACGCCATGAGAGTAGTCAGGGAATTGAATGCAAAGGGGATCAACGTAACGCTCGATCATTTGGGGGAACACACGAGCACTCCGGAAGAAGCACAGCAGGCCACAGACGATATTTTCGCAACACTCGATGCCCTCGGCGCGGACATGACCGCCCGGGGAAATGTATCCATCAAACTGACTCAAATCGGTCTTGGCCTCGACGAAAGCCTGTGTGCGCAAAACCTGGAGAGGATCCTCGCCCGTGCAAAGCAGAACAACACCTTCATCCGCATTGACATCGAAGATACGCCCTACACCGATAAGACAATTAATTTATATTACATGATGCGTGAAAAGGGATATGCCAATGTCGGCATGGCCGTCCAATCCTACCTTTACCGCGCCGAAGCGGATACGCGCCGCTTGACCCAGGACAAAATCACCATCCGCCTCGTGAAGGGCGCGTACAAGGAACCTCCCGAAAAAGCATTTCCACGAAAAGCCGACGTGGACGCAAACTACGATTTGCTCTCAAAAATTCTGATTGACGCCTCCCTCTCATCCCAGACCAGGGTTTCAAGCGATGGCCGTGTCCCGCCGATCCCTGCCATTGCCACACACGATGAAAAACGAATCGCCTTTGCCAGACAGTACGCCGATAAGGCGGGACTCCCAAAGGACGGGCTTGAATTTCAGATGCTGTACGGCATCCGCCGTGACTTGCAGGAAAGGCTCGTAAAGGAGGGGTATCCCGTCCGCGTGTACGTTCCATTTGGGACGCATTGGTATCCGTATGTTATGCGCCGCCTTGCCGAACGACCCGCGAACATCTGGTTCTTTTTTTCAAATTTCTTCAAAGGCTGAACGGATTTCGCCCTGTCAGGCCGGCAGAGGTTTCGGCGTTTGCCGGCTTTTTGATTCCGCTCTTGCATGACAGATTGGTTGCTGGTACTGCGGAGCAGTTGAGTATTCCATTCAACAGGCCTTATAATCTGGGTAATATGAAAACGCCGAAACGCTTTATTGGGATACTTGTATCGTTTGTGTTTGCTTTTGCACTGGCCGCCTGTAATGTGACCATCACCCCGTCCGTTCCGGCAAATATCACTCCCTTGCCTCTTTTTACGCCGACTTCACCGACCGTTCAACCGGCCATTGTCGAATCTGCGACCCCCACCCTAGACCCCATCTATTTCAGGGATGACTTTGAAAGTGTGTTTCAACCGGGCTGGACCTGGGTGAATGAGGTTCCAGGGCAATGGAGTCTCGCCGAGGTTCCCGGCGCTTTGCAGATTTCCACCGGTAAGGGGTCCGTCAATAAGGAGACCATCACCAACCTGCTCCTGCGCCCTGCGCCTGCCGGGGACTTCCAAATCGAAACAAGATTCACCTTCATACCTGATAGCAACTTTCAGTTCGCCGGTTTGATCGTTTACGAGGCCTATTCCGATTTCATTCAGGCCGGCCACGCCTATTGCCGCGGCGGGACTTGTGTGCGTGACGGGATCTACATGGATTACTACAGGAATGGGGTCGTCACCCTGCCGAATTTTGCCCAGCCTTATGGAATAAGCGACATTGTGATCTTGCGGTTGATTCGCAAAGGCACTTTAT
>JBBIUO010000033.1:4358-18212 GCA_037440205.1 Chloroflexota bacterium | reverse complement strand
GACGTGGATCGTCATCTGCTGGCAAATTGCGGGGCGAATGGCCGCAAGCCGCGCGTGGTCTGCCTGCCCACTGCGGCGGGACGGGAAGGGGATGCGAGCGTGAATCGCTGGTCGCAGATGGGCGTGGATCATTTCACCCGCCTCGGGGCGGACGTTGAGGCTGTTCCTGTCATCGACGCAGAGTCAGCCAATGACTTGAATCATGCGTCGGCGGTGGAAGAAGCGGACCTTATCTACTTTTCGGGCGGCGACCCGGGCTATCTCTATCACACCATGAAGGACAGTCTCGTCTGGCAGGCGGCGCAAAAAGCATGGGCGCGCGGCGCGATCTATGCGGGATGTTCCGCGGGCGCGATGATTCTCGGACGGGAAATTCCCGATTTCCGCGCCATGGGTTTGCGAACCATTCCCGTGTTTGGAATCATCCCGGTTGCGTTCGTCATGCCGCATTTCGATGCGATTCCATTGTTTGCAAAGCCGCTCGTTTCCACATTGCGCCGACGATTGAAAAAAGGCGAGATGATGATCGGCATCGACGAAAACACCGCCATCGTCGGAAGACAAAATGAAGAATGGGTTGTGCTGGGACAGGCAAAAGCGCACGTGTTCACAAAAGATGAAAGCCGCAGTTACGGCGCGGGCGAAACATTCTCCCCAGGAAATTGACCGATGAAACAATTGTTGAAAACCCTTGCCGAATCCTTTGGGCCTTCGGGGTATGAAGATGCCGTCCGCAGGATCATTTTGAAGGAAGTCAAGCCGCTTGCAGACGAAGTGCGCGTGGATGCGTTGGGCAATCTCATCGTCCGCAAGAAACCGACGAAAGGCTCAAAAGACTCGAAAAGAATCATGTTCGCCGCGCACATGGACGAGATCGGGATCATCGTCAGCCACATTGATAAAAAAGGCTTCGTGCGTTTCGCCAACATCGGCGGGACGTTCGGGCGGTACACGCTTGGGGCGCGAGTCCGCTTTTTGAATGGCACCCCCGGCGTCGTTGGGTATGACCGTTTGGAGCAAATTGATCACTGGCTTCCCATTGACAAAATGTACGTTGACGTGGGCGCATCCAGCAAGGCGGATTGTCCTGTAAAGATCGGGGATGTTGCCGCGTTCGAGCGTCCATTCATGGAAATGGGAAGCCGCTTCGTCGCCAAGTCGCTGGATAACCGTGCGGGCGTGACCGCGTTGATCGAAACGTTGCGTTCGATCAAATCCACACCGAACGATCTGTATTTCGTGTTCACCACGCAGGAGGAGGTCGGCACACGCGGCGCAGGCACGGCGGCCTTTGGCATTGACCCGGATATCGGCATCGCAGTGGATGTGACTCCCACCGGCGATACGCCCGTCTCGCTGAAAATGGTGATGGAACTTGGGAAGGGGCCGTGCATAAAATTCCGCGATGTGGGGATGCTGGCCGATCCGCGCGTGGCGGAATGGATGGTCAAAACCGCGGAGAAGGCAAAGATTCCCTATCAACGAGAGGTGCTGTTGGTTGGCAGTACCGATGCGCGGGAGATTCAAATCACACGCACCGGCGTGATGGCGGGCGCGGTATCCATTCCAGTACGATATGTCCATTCCTCTTCGGAAATGATTGATTACGACGACATGAAAAATACAGTGAAATTGCTTGTGGCGCTGGCAGGCAAGGCTGTGGCATTTTAAATTATCAGACCCTACAGGTTTTGGAAAACCTGTAGGGTCTTACAAGGAGTTATTCCAGGCCTCGCAGGAAGCGAAGAAGTAAAAAATCAGGCTCCCATTTCAAGGAGCCTGATTTTTTGAGTCACTTCGCTTGCTCTTCATCGTCCTTCTTTTTGGCGCCGGAGAGCAGGAAGGCGATTCCCGAACCCAGGGCAAACGCGCCCGCGGAACCGGGGGTGAGATAATTGGCAAGGCCCACAAGCACGCCGAAGAGTCCGAGAACCAGCGCAACCTGAACCTGCCAGCCCGTTTTCTGGAAAGCATCCATGACAAAACGTCCGCTTGCAAAGCCGAACACCAGCAAGCCGAGGAAGCTCACCAGATAGCCGAGGAAACCGAAAATCTCATTGATAATAGACGGGAACATATTTTCTCCTTTTTGGTCACCAACTCTGGATGAACATCAGCCAGAGCAAAAACACTTAACAGTCTACGACCACGCCCACAGACCCCAGAATGCGATCATGATAACACCAATCCCAAATCTTGCGGCAAGCGACCAGCCCCAGCCAGTCATCCATGCCTTGGTGTTCGTAAAAGCGGAACTCCTGTCCTTGAGACGAACCCACTCGGCAAGGAACAAGCCAACAGGCGAGGCGATCATGCCGGCGATGGGCGTGAGGAACAGGCTGACGACAATCCCCGCCGCAAACGACCACAGGATCGAAACCCAGGGGATATCCTTGTCGCGCATGTGCTTGGTGATGATGATGTTATCCACCACGTTGCCGCCGAGCATCAGCAGGGTAATAAGCACGAAGAGGAGCCAGCCCACCCAGGTCATGTTCCCCACCGAGGCTCGCGCAATGGCATAGACCAGCGTTGCGATCCACATGACCGTCAGACCGGGAAATACGGGAATCAGCAGGCCAAACAATCCCAAAAGCAAAACGGTGAACGTGGCTACTTCCAGCAATACTTCTGCGAACAGCGCAAGCGCGTTGGGATCCATTTAATCTCCTTCAAAACTCCCCGCTCTCATGCTCCGATGGGAGAGGGGCCGGGGTGAGGGATGGATTATGCCTTGATTACATCGATCCCGCCCATCCATAGACGCAGAACCTCAGGCACAACAATCGAGCCATCCGCCTGCTGATAATTCTCCATGACGGCGATCAGCGTGCGAGGCATTCCCAACCCGGAACCATTCAACGTGTGCAGGAATTTTGCCTTGCCGCCGTCGGCGGGACGATACTTTATATTCGCACGACGCGCCTGAAAGTCGCGCACGTTCGAGACCGATGAAACCTCTAGCCATTCGTCACAGCCGGGCGCCCAAAGTTCGAGGTCGTAGGTAAGCGTGGAAGCGAAGCCGATATCGCCAGTACAAAGTTGCTTGACGCGATACGGAATTCCAAGCAGGGCGCAGGTCTCTTCCGCATCCTTCAACATTTTCTGGTGCATGGCTTCCGAGTCCTCGGGTTTGCAGTAAATATACATTTCCACTTTATCGAATTGATGCCCGCGTTTGATTCCGCGCACATCGCGCCCGGCGCTCATCTTTTCGCGGCGGAAGCAGGGCGTGTATGCGGTGTACAGTTTCGGCAATGCGGCCTCATCGAGAATTTCATCCATGTGCAAACCGGTTAAGGGGACTTCGGCGGTCGGCACGAAATAAAAATCCTCCTCGTGATCCTTGTACAAATTATCCGCAAACTTCGGCAATTGACCCGCGCCATACACCGTAGCCGTCTTCACCATGAACGGCAGATACTCCTCCCGATAATTCTGTCGGATGTGCAGGTCGAGCATCCACGCGATCAATGCCCGTTGCAGGCGCGCGCCCGCTCCGTTCAGGACGTAGAACCGTGAGCCGGTCAATTTCGCGCCACGTTCAAAGTCAAGGATTCCAAGAGCAGGCCCGAGGTCCCAGTGAGGAAGCGGTTTGAAATCGAATTTACGCGGCTCGCCCACCGTCTTCAACACCACGTTCTCGCTGTCGTCTTTTCCATACGGAGTCCGCTCATCGGGAATGTTCGGCAATGTTGACGTGAGGGAATTCAATTCGGATTCGACCTCCGCAACCTGCTTATCCAGCTCCGCGATTTTATCGCCGACGAGACGCATCGCTTCTATCTTCGACTGTCGGGCTGATGCCTCTTTCATTTGGCCAATCTCCTTCGAGACAGTGTTCCGCTCCGCCTTGAGCGTTTCCACCTGACCGAGCAGGGCGCGGCGCTTTTCATCCAGTTGCAGGATGGCGTCCACCGGAGAAGCGTCCATCTGGCGGTCCTTCAATGCTTTGCGGACGATATCCGGCGTTTCACGAATCAAATTGATATCCAACATGTTGCACCTCCATGTGCAGGGAATAAAATACGCCCCCGATCCATTGCAGGACGAGGGGGCGTCTCGTGGTGCCACCTGCTTTACCCTACCCCCACCCAGCCTCCCCATTTTCTGCGAAAATGGGGGAGGCGCCGCGTAAGCGGCGGAGGGGGCCGGGCCTCTCGGCTCGCGCAATAACGGGCGCGCCCGGCTCTCTTACGACGATGAACGTCCCTGCGAGAGCGACAAGCGAAGGGGATTTCACTGCCTTGCCTGCCGTCTTGCACCAACCGACGGCTCTCTGAAAGGGACAGCAGATACTTGTCTTCGCGTGAGTCTACCTGGGCTGAATTATACGCGCGGGCAATTGAATGTCAAGAAATTTGGAAATTCGAATCAGGGCTGTTCCCCGCGTTTTATCAATGCGCTGATCTCATGCAATACGGTTCGATAAAAAAACGTCAGCCAGAAAACGATGCCGATGTACTTGAGCATATCCCCGGTGGTCATGAACTGGCCGAAAAAGCGAATCCGTACCAGGGTACGGGAACCTATCAGCAATATCAGTCCCACCGCGAACAATAGATAATCATATTTGATGATCCGGACGGTGAAAACCAGCAGATACACCAGAAACGTCAGAGCATACAGGAAATAAAAAAACATTTCCGGGATGTGGAACATGCTGGGGAACAACTTGTCATGGAGAAGGAACAGGTCGTCAACTGCCAGCAACAGGTTTAAAAGCCCGGAGACGGTAATAAACACCATTGTATCGGCGGATGCCCTTTGTTGCCTAAGGATCACCGCGCCAAAGAGACAGATGGCCGCCGCCATCGTCCACAGGATGACGCCCCAATTGGAAAGCAATCCAATGTATGGGGGAAACTGCATGATCTCGGCGGGGTCCTTGGCAAGCCTCCAGATGGGATTCCCCGTGAGCCGCGCAACCAGCACAGTAAAACTTACGCCGCCCATCGAAAGAAGGATGCCAATCACAACAGTCGGCCAGATTTTCGAAATCTGGTTCTTGATGGCTGAAGATGAAAAACGAGAGGGTATTTGCGACATGAACTCACCGTTATTTCAAAACTTCCCGCAGTGGGTAATATTGGCTCATTATAAAATAAGTCCCGCCGTGAATGTGACAACTTAGCAATTACTCATCTATGAATACAACGATACCCCCCGAAAGAAGGGTGTCAGGAAACGCAAAACCCATATAATTTCCACAGTTCATTCACCGGAGGTCATCATGTTTTCCGAAATGCAAAATTACAAGCCGCTCTCATCGTCCGATGTGCGCCTGCTCAGGCAGAAAAAAGAGGACGGATATGAAAAACAATTGCTCGTCTTTCAAACGCCCTTCGGATACCGGCGCATGGCGGAGTTATTTCTTCCGGAAGGCACAGGGCCGCATCCCGCCATCCTTTACGTCCACTGGTATGAACCCGAAGCGCATGACTCAAATCGAAGTCAATTTGTAAGCGAGGCTATTGAATTTGCCCGCAGTGGGGTAATCTGCCTGACGATTGAAACGTTGTGGTCCGATCTTGATTTTTTCATGAAACGCACACAGGATGATGACATGAAAAATTCCGTCGAAGAAGTTGTCAACCTGCGCCGCTTCATGGATTTTCTATGCGGGCAACCAGGCATGGATCCAAAACGATTCGCTTGTGTAGGTCACGACTTCGGCGGGATGTACGGAGTCCTGGCTGGGAGTCTGGATAAACGCCCGACGCATTACGTCATCATGGCGGCCACGCCTCGTTTCCCGGACTGGTACCTGTATCTGCCCAAATTGGAAGGATCGGCGCGAGAGGCATTTATCCGCCAAATGTCCGCGATCGATCCGATTGCCCATGTGGCAAATCTCTCACCCGCATCGATCCTCTTCCAATTCGGCAACGACGATTTTCACGTCCCGCTCGAACGCGCAAATGAATTTTTTGTCGCCGCGCAGGGGCCAAAGGAAATGAAAATCTACGAGTCCGGGCATGGACTGAACGAAGAATCCACGCGGGATAGAAAAGAGTGGCTGAAAAAGCAGTTGGGTTGTAACCTATCCTCCCGAGATCGTGATCTGCACTTTAACCTGTCCTGTGGCGGTGCCGATAATGATCGAGGCGGTTTTCGAACCTGAGGTGAAGTGCATGATGTTCGCCACCTCCCCATTGATGGAACTACTCGGGTCGAACACCCAGCCGAGTTTTTCCATCTCGGTCATGTAAAACTGCGAGGCATCGTCTTTCGTGTGCTGGGTGGTGTATATCACTGCGCTTGAAGAAGCCAGTATGTCCGTTGCATCGGGCAGGATGGGGATATCTTCCGGCCCAAACGTGATACTGCCTGAATCTGTCGGCTGTGGATCATTCCCGCCAACCTTTGTGGCGGTTGGTATCGCGGTCGGTCTGGGATTCTGCCCGCCTGTAAACACCGTCGGGACAACCGGCGGCGGAGTACTTCCCGCATCCGTCAGCATATTGCAAGCCAGCGCAACGATCGAAAACACAAGCAGGGTAAAAACCATTAAACGCGTGGGTCTGTGATTCATCTCGACTCTCCGTTGTAAAAATTTATTTCATTGTAGCGGCTGGAGGGGAAAAGTCAACGGAAATGGGAAGAATATACCAAACCTCGTCCCCCGGCATCCGTTTCGGTGTTATAAGCGATACATAAGCCAACCCGACAAGGAGGATGCCATGTCCAACAGGAAGAACAAAAAATTAGACACCGCAATCGTCGTCGCCTTAATCGGTCTCACAGGGACGATCGTCACCGCCCTGCTTGCCAGCCCGTTGCTGGAAAAATTGCTCGTTGGCACGGCTGTCCCGACAGAGGGAGGATCGAATTCGGACTCCGTTCTGGTTTTTTCGGAAGACTTTGAAAAGGGACATGCCAGCGGCCTGAGTTTCACCAGCGAAGAATGGCAGGTCGTGCAAGAAGAAGGAAGTTCCGTTCTTGAAGCAAGCGGAACGAGGAACGGCAACACGGCGATCACATTTGGGCCAAATGATTTCGCCGACGGCATCATCCAGTTTCGCCTCTTCTTCAGAAATTTCGATGGCTTCATTCTGAGTTTTCGCAGTGCCGGTTCCGAGACATACACTTTATATTTCGCCCCATCATCGGAAGAAATCAAATTCGGATACGGTAACTCCGCGAACGGCTGGAAATTGGAGCCATTCGAAAATGGCCTGGCCTCCTTTCACTTCGCCGAAAACGTCTGGTACGACGTGAAGCTGGAGGTCAAAGGCGCACAAATGACTCTGTGGGTGGACGATAAAAAACTCCTTGCCAGCAGTGACTCGAGATTGAAGCAGGGCGGAATGGAGTTCGCAGTTCAGGACACAGGAACAGTGTTGCTCGACGACATAGAGGTGTACCAGTCCACGCCGTGACGAATGATGCAAGGACCCCCGGGCATTTTATAAATGGGCCGGGGTCTTTTCCTTCTTGTGGGTCGGGTTACTCGAGCAGAAACTTTCGCATCTGCCCGTAGACCAGTTCCTCGTGCTTGATAAAACAATAATGATGTCCCTGCGGGATTTCCACGACTTTTGCATGAGGGACATTCTGCCGGAACAGGTCGATGCTTTCCCGAGTCCAAAAGTTTTCCCTTGTTTCAACATGATCCCTGAGTTCGGTTCTCTGTTCTTCTGTCATCCATTCATTGGAAATGGTATTGAGTCCTTTGGAGATTGCGTAAAAAGCCAGCGTCGGAGCCTTTATTTTCGAATCTTCGAGCGCATAACTGGTCAAAGTATCCATGATGGCTTTGTTGACTGTATCGCTCATTTTGTCAACAATCTTGCCTTCGGGTGTTCTTGTGATCTCGTGAAGGGATTGCTCCGCCATCGCCTCCGTCCAGATCAGCGAGAAGGAAGGGTAGGCCCTTTTCATCGCCGCGAAATAATCCTCCTCTGTGTAGTAATCAACATCCAACCCTGGAGGCTGAATCTTCTTCCAGGGACTCTTTTCCACCATATCTTTATATGACGCCGAGGTTCGATCGTAGGCAGCATCCAGATAGATCAGTTTGAGGACTCGTTCTGGATGCAACACAGCAAAATGGGAAAGTTCCACGTTTGCCATGGAGTGCCCTGCGAGGATCACCTTTTTGATGCTAATCGCATCCATGAATTGGCGAATATCTTCGGTAAGGGTATCCGCATCGTAGCCTGTTTCGGGATGATCCGATTCCCCGTGCCCGCGGCGGGTGAGAGCCATCACATGAAACTTATCTATGAAGCGCGGGGCAAAGTCGTCATAAATGTGGGCATTGCATCCCATACCTGCCAAAAACAAAAGCGCATCACCTTCCCCACCCCAATCGAGATAATGCAGTTTGATTCCGTTCGCGTTCACAAAGTCGCTTTTGTGCGGGGATGTGTCCATTTTTTTCTCCTTTATGGAAGTTTGCCGGATTTATAGTTCCCTTGCATTCTACGGGTTTTGTCTTGCGAAAAAAGTATCATTGATAACCAACAAAATGTAATTTTCATGTGTTGTATTTGCCGCCGAAACCTTGTACAATGAAAATGGGGACAGAAAAGACCTCCGAGTTTTCAAAAACTCGGAGGTCTTTTTACTTGTCTACTTGTCTACTTGTCTACTTGTCTACTTGTCTACGTTCTCACTTCCCCAACTTCTTCTTCATCGCCTCAGTCAATGCAGGGACAATCTGGAACAAATCGCCGACCACGCCGTAGCGGGCTTGTTTGAAGATAGGGGCGTCTGCATCTTTGTTGATGGCGACGATGACCTTTGCATTTCTCATACCGACGAGATGCTGGATCGCGCCAGAGATACCGCAGGCGATGTACAAATCAGGGGCAACGACTTTACCCGTTTGACCAACTTGATGAGCGTAGGTGATGTAACCGCCATCCACAGCCGCGCGGGAGGCGCCGACTGCGCCGCCGAGCAATTGCGCGAGTTCCGTGACCAATGCAAAGCCCTGTTGGGCGCGCCAGATTTCGGCTTGCTTTTCGTCCATACCTGCGGGCGGAGTGAGCGCGGGGTTATTCGAAACGCCGCGTCCACCAGAGACAATGACCGCCGCATCGCCCAAATTGACCGCGTGCTCCGAAGCGGCATATCCTTCGACAGTTGATTTCGCTTCGGTCTTCGCTTCGACCTTTGTGATCGTTCCGCTTTTGCCTGCTTCGCGATTCGGTTTCGGGAAGGCGCGTCCGCGAATGGTTGCAAGCACGGGTTTCGCGGAGCAGACGGTTTTCTCCATCACCTTGCCTTCGTAGATCGGCCGAGTCGCAACAAGCGTGTCGCTGTTTGCTTCGAGTCCGATGAGGTCGGTGAGGACGCCTGTGTTCAAATCCACTGCCGCCATCGCGGACATTTCACGGGTTCGCGCAGTCGTCGGAAACAGAATCAGGTCAGGGGTCGAAGATGAAGCGAGCGCGGAGAGGGTGGAAGCATACGTCTCAGCGCGATAATCCTCCAGCGCAGAATCATCCGCAACGAGGACTTCATCCGCGCCATATTCCAACGCGGCTTTCGCAACATCATCAACGCCTTTTCCAAAAACCAATGCAACCGCCGTGCCAAAACTTTTCGCGAGACCCAACGCCTCCCACGACGAGGGCTGAATTTCACCTTTGAAGTGATCCACATAAACAAAAGTTTTCATAGCACTTTCTCCGCGATGATTTTATCGGCAAGTTTTTCGGCGATCTCGGCGGGCGTTTCGCCAGCGATCATTTCGATGGCGGTTTCCTGCACGGGCGGGTTCATCAGTTCTGCCCGCGTCACAACTGCCGCGGGCGCAGTGATTCCCAAATCGCTTAGCGACCAAACAGGGATGGTTGCCTTCGACGCTTTGCGAATGCCCATGAACGACGGATAGCGCGGCTCGCCAATACTTTGCACGACGCTGAGTACGGCGGGAAGATTCGCTTTGACGATTTGCCTGCCCTCTTCAAGGACTCGTTCGACCGTCACGCTTCCATCTTGGACTTTGATCTGGCCCACCCACCCAAGCATGGGCCACCCGAGGACTCTTGCCGTTTGCGCGGGAGTGAGTCCTGCGCCGTTGTCGAGAGTCTGCCGTCCGAACATGACCATGTCCGCGCCGCCGATTTTTTGAATCGCCGCTGCAAGGACTTTCGCCGCGCCGACAGTATCGAGGTTTTCGAGCGCGGGGTCCGAAACAAGGACGGCTTCATCCGAGCCCATGGCGAGCGCGTGCTTCAGCGCCTCCCTCGCGGACTCGGGTCCGATGCACAAGGCAGTGACTGTGCCGCCGAGCGCTTCCTTCTGCTGAAGCGCGCCTTCAACCGCGTACTCGTCGAACGGGTTGATGACCAACGGCGCGTCCCCCCACGTGATCTTCCCGTCCTCGGCTTTTACTTTCGCTTCCGAGTCGGGGACTTGCTTGATACATGCGATGATTTTCAAAGTAAACTCCTATTTTGGATTTACGATTGATGAAAATTGCAGGACATCGGCAGGATAAATTCAGCTCTGTATTACCAAGTTCCTTTTACAAATTTGGCAGAAGACCTTCTTGAACTATCAAGAAGTTTCTTCTCCTCTGAATCGACTCCGCCATTACCATATACTTGATCAATTTCTTCAAGTATTTTTTGATTCTCCGCCAAAACCTTTTGCCGTACAGCTTCTGCAAACTTGATGTCTTCTTTTATATATTGGTCAAATGTTTCCTGGTTGAGGTAATAACAAGCAAGCGCCGCGTGAACATCTCCTAGAGTCAGATTGTGATCCTCCGCTATTTTGGCGAGGGGGATTTTCATCTCCTTATGCCAAACAATAATGTGATGGATTTTAATTTGGCTTCCAGCAATGTGCGGCTTGCCATCCGCAATATTTGGATCAATTGCAATATGGTCATTAAGAGATTTTGTCATATCATCCAATCCACGCCATCACCACCAACGCATCCGCCGCGAGGACAGCGGCAATGCCGAGCAGACTAAACATCTTTTGCCAGAATAACCAACTCTGCTTATTCTCCAGCCGTTTCAGGAAGAAGTTCTTGAACGGATAGGGAGTCTTCTCATTGGTGAGGCTGTTGTAAATGTCTTTGTAATACTCCTCCGTTTTGAACCAGAGATTGTAACTGTTCGAGAGGAAGAGCAGGCTGAATAAGATGAAGACAAGCACGAAGCCGAAGGGAGGTTTGGTCATGTCATTGAATTCTGGTAAAGGTGATGAGTTTTCCTGTTTTCAATTCAAGGTCGCAGGCGTGACCGTTGAGGGTGTAGGCGGAGAAAGTCTCGCCGTCTTCATTGAGTTTGACCTTTGAATAAAGGGTGTTCGCATCGGGTCGTTCGGCCTTCCAAATGATCTCCCCCATCAAACCCACCAGGTACAAATTAGACTCACTGCGCGGAAATCCACCCGTGCTCTCCAACACAATGACGCCGGAATTGACCTGAATGGTCTTATCAATTTTTGTATAAATAGCGGTAACTTCCATTTTCGCATCCTTGCCATTTCGTTCCCGTGAGAGGGAAAGTCCATGAGAAAATCTCAGTATGGCGGCCTGTGTATTATATCCCAAACCGAGAAAACCTACCGAGCGGTAGGGAAAAATGTAACGCGGCAGAAATTCATATGTAACATTAATATCCTGCCGTGCAACATTTTTCATGCACGCGCATCCAGGAAATAAATCAAAATTCTTTGGAGGTTCCGAGATGACAGACCAAAAAATTCAGCCAAAAGTGGTCGTATTCAGCACGCCCACCTGCTCATTCTGCAACATGGCAAAGAGCTATTTCCGCGAAAAGGGCGTCAAGTTCACCGACATTGACGTGAGCCGCGACCCAGCCGCCGCGCGCGACATGGTGCGCCGCTCCGGTCAAATGGGCGTCCCCGTGATAGACATCGGCGGGAAGATCGTCGTGGGGTTCAACCGTCCGCAAATCAACACATTGCTTGGGATCAAACAACATGGCAAAGATCAATATTCAACCCCTGGGGACTCGCGTCCTTGTCCAGCCTTTGGAGCAGGAAAATAAAACCGCTTCGGGACTGCTGTTGCCTGATACTGCAAAAGAAAAACCTCAAACGGGACAGATTATCGCGGTCGGCGACGATGAGAGCATCAAACTCAAACCGAAGGACAAGATCCTCTTCGCCAAATACAGCGGCACCGAATTCAAATACGACGGCGTGGATTACCTCCTGCTCGAAGCCAACGACGTACTTGCCCGCCTGAACTGACAGTGATTTTCCAACAATAAAAAAGCCCGGCGCGTCCTTCGACATGCGCCGGGCTAGGGAATGGGGTGATCTTCCATCATTGCTCTTGAACTCCCATATTGCTGAGTTCGTCCGAGTTGTACTGGGCCACGAACAGGTCCGCGCCAGCCAGGGCGAGCAACAGAAGGGCGATCACTGCTGCGACTACGAACATATTGCAACTCCTTTCTCTTAACTATTAAACGCCTCTATTTGAAAAAAGAGACCTCCCCCAACAGTACTGTAAGGGAAACGCAATACAATTTTGTAAGGGTTGCAGGGTTGACGGATGCAACAACTGCCTGGTTCCCAGATAATTTGCCAGCGCCGCATTGTTATTGACATTCCACTCGTTTGAGATAAAATACAAGCCGCACAGCGCAAGATAAAGCCTTGCATTGATCCTGCCGAAGTGGCGGAATTGGCAGACGCGCTACGTTCAGGGCGTAGTGAGCTTACGCTCATGAGGGTTCAAGTCCCTCCTTCGGCACACAAATGGACCCGCAACAGCGGGTCTTTTTGTTCTCGAAAGTTCAGGAAAAAGAGGTTGCGGGGTGGTATAATGATGCACTATCAAAAAGAACTTCCTTCATCTAATGCGGACACGAAGTTTTCCCCCATCTTCGTGTCTTTTTATGCCAATTTGATGAAATTTTTCCCATTTTAAGGACACCTTATGGCTGAAGAAACTTTGAACAACGGAAACGTCCAATCCATAGACATTGACGCGCAGATGCGCTCGGCCTACATTGACTATGCCATGAGCGTGATCGTGGCACGCGCCCTGCCGGATGCTCGCGACGGGCTGAAACCTGTTCACAGGCGCATTTTGTACGCCATGCACGAGTTGGGAATCCGTTCGAACTCGGCTTACAAGAAATCCGCCCGTATCGTGGGCGAAGTGCTGGGTAAATACCACCCGCACGGCGACTCGGCGGTGTATGAGTCCATGGCGCGCATGGCGCAGGATTTCTCCATGCGCTACCTGCTGGTGGATGGTCAGGGGAACTTCGGCTCGGTGGATGGCGACTCCCCTGCCGCCATGCGCTATACCGAAGCCCGCCTGCAAAAAATGGCCGAAGAAATGCTTGCCGACCTCGAAAAAGACACAGTGGATTTCGGCCCCAACTTCGACGACTCGCTCGAAGAGCCGCTTGTCCTCCCGGCGCGTCTGCCAAACCTGTTGTTGAACGGCTCATCCGGTATTGCCGTGGGTATGGCAACCAACATCCCGCCGCAAAATTTGCGGGAACTGGCCGGCGCGATCAATTATCTGATTGACAATTACGACAACATCGAAGACGTCACGGTCAACGATCTGATGAAGTTCGTGCAAGGCCCCGACTTCCCCACCGGCGGCATGATCGTCGGGGTGGACGGGATTCTCTCGGCGTACGGAACAGGCCGGGGTCGAATCGTGATGCGCGGCATTGCCCATATCGAAGAGACCAAGTCCGGGCGTTATCAAATCAACATTACGGAGATTCCGTACCAGGTCAACAAATCCACCTTGATAGAACGAATCGCCGAACTCGTACGCGACGGCAAGATCGATCAAATCTCGGACCTGCGGGATGAATCGGACCAACGCGGCATGAGCATTATCGTCGAGTTGAAACGCGGCGCACAACCCAAGAAGGTGCTCAA
>JBBIUO010000033.1:3965-4327 GCA_037440205.1 Chloroflexota bacterium | reverse complement strand
TTGGCGTGCAGATGCTTGCGCTGGTCGAGGGCGAACCGCGCACCCTGCCGCTCAAACGCATGTTGCAGATTTTCATCGAGCATCGGCAGACGGTGATCGTGCGCCGCTCGAATTTCGATCTCGCCAAAGCACGCGCGCGTTTGCATATTCTTGACGGCTACCTGATCGCGCTCAAAAACATCGACGCCGTCATCAAGGTCATCCGCGAGGCCGAAGATGCGGACGTGGCCAAGGCAAATTTGGTGAAGCGATTCAAACTTAGCGAGTTACAGGCGCAGGCCATTTTGGATATGCAGTTGCGCAGGCTGGCCGCCCTCGAACGCTGGAAGATCGAAGAGGAACACAAGCAAGTCCGCTCCACC
>JBBIUO010000033.1:0-3883 GCA_037440205.1 Chloroflexota bacterium | reverse complement strand
TGGTGACGACCGCCGAACGCGCATCGCCGCCGAAGCGCAGGAGGATATTCACGACGAGGATCTGGTCGCCGATGAATCGGCTTTGATCAGCCTCACCGAGCGCGGATACATCAAGCGCGTGGCGGCCAATGCCTTCAAGTCGCAAAGCCGCGGCGGACGCGGCGTGATGGGACATACCACCAAGGATGAAGACGAAGTCATGATGGTCATCCCGGCGCGCACCCTCAACACCATGCTGTTCTTCTCGGATAAGGGCAAGGTGTATTCCGAAAAGGTGTATCAAATCCCCGACTCCGACCGCGCCGCCAAAGGGATTCCGCTGGTCAATGTATTATCGTTGGATGCCAATGAAAAGATCACGGCGGCTATGGCGGTTGGAGATTTTTCTCCGAATAGTTATTGTGTTTTGATGACCTCCCGCGGCAGGATCAAGCGTGTGAGCATGGAAGAATTCGCCTCGGTGCGGCCCTCGGGCTTGATCGCCATGTCGTTGGACGAGGGCGACCAATTAGGCTGGGCGCGATTAACCTCCGGCAAGGATGAAATCATCATCGTCACCGAAAACGGTCAAGCCCTGCGATTTAACGAAAACAAAGTCCGCTCGATGGGGCGTCAGGCCGCTGGCGTGCAGGGCATCCGCCTTAAAAAGGGCGACGCAGTCACAAGCATGGACGTGGTCGAAAAAGACGGCGCTTTGCTGGTTGTGACCACCAAAGGCTTCGGCAAGCAAACCCCGCTCCAGGATTACACCGCAAAAGGACGCGCCACCGGCGGCAACTATACAATTGACCCCAAAGCGCTAAAAGAAATCGGCAAGATCGCCGCCGCGCGCGTGGTGCAAAAAGCCGACGACCTGACCATCATGACCGCCAACGGAGTCACTCTGCGCCTGAAAGTGAAGGATGTAAAACAATCGGGCCGCGCCACGAAAGGCGTTCACCTCATCAAACCGCAGGATGGCGACAGTGTCGCCTCCGTGGCACGCATCTCGGCAGATGATTTGAAGAAGGCCGGCGCACAAGTCATTGAAAATGGCGAGCGGGAGGAATCTCAACCCAAACTTGTGTGAAGAACAGTTCATCACACAACCAATATGCTATAATGAATTTGCACGGGAGAAATTCCCGTGTCGTTTCGGGGATGATCGGCTTCGACGGGAGAGGCTGGTTCCGGAATGCGAGCCGAGCGCGCGCCGAACTCGTAAACTCAGCGCAACCATTAAGTGCCAATCGCACTTCCTACGCTGCTATGCCCCTCGCCGCCTAATCGGTGAGAGCGTAACAGTCGGTCTCCTTAGATGAGGCCGCGTCCACCGTCACCGTCCTCCATCGGGTGACGGAGCGGGCGAAACAAAGATGGAGTGCCGCGTATGACTCTGCTAAATGCGCTTAAGATCAGCAGATGGTCACAGGGTTACCTGCCCGCCGAGATCTCTGTGATGAATAAATTCGGCAGGCTACGCTCGTAGAGTTCCGAGGGTCGAATCTTTCGGACGCGGGTTCTTTAACAACTGAATAGAGCCCCCCTGTTTGGCGACATACAGGGAAAATCCGGCTTAATCAGGGAAAGCTTACCGGCTCATGCCGATGCCAACCCTGAGGGGTGAACCCGAAAGGGATAAGCCCTGCATCGACTCATAGACTCCTAAATTACCTTGTAACATGGAGCACTAGGGTAGAGAGAAAAAGGTCTCAACTAGCGCTCGCTTTCGCTCAAGCATCTCCTCCGTGTATCGTCCGTTTCTTGGCGTACACGCAATGTAGTCATTGAGCAAAAGATCAATTCGCCGAATCTTTCGTTCAATCACAAGATAAGGCCGAATCAATTCAAGAAATTCGAGCGCACGGCGATCTGTCAATCGCCAGTCATAAGAGACCGAGTGGTTCGACATGCGAGGCTGTTTGGTCACTATGCTTCCACCGAAGCGTTCTTGAAACCAGTCAACAACCTCGTAATCCGTGGATGCTATGGGTACCTGAGGAGAATGCGTGCGGTTCTCACGATGGCAAACGAGTGTAATCGAGCCTTCTCCATCAAATAGACCAGCGGCATAAGCAAGTTCTTCAACGTCAACCATAATCTAATCTCCCTACAATACGCCGGAGGAGTGACAAAATCACTTCAAGAGATAGTCAGCGCCGAGGCGAAAGCCCGGAAGTACAAAGCGTCAATTCCCGCCATCTCCACACCACTTCGACCAGCATTATAATTTGCTGGTCGAAGCCGTTTAAGGAGACAAATGAAAAAAATCTTTCTACTGGGATGTCTCATCCTCATCACTGCCTGCCAAAAGGCGACCTCCACCCTCGCGCCTGAATCAACACCCCAGGCGCCGACTCAGACTCCGCCCCCGCCTGCCACAGCGACAATGACCTTGACCCCCGCCCCAACATTGACCTCCACGCCTGTGCCGTTGTATTTCACCGAAGAATACAGCACCGACATGACAGCCTGGTCATCCTTCCAAACCGGCGGCGAACTCAGCCCCTCGCTCGAAATTGCGGATGACCGTCTGCGCCTCGACCTCTTCTCGCCAAACACCTGGTATTACGCCATCCACAACTCGCATGAATATGAGGATGTCTTCGTATCCGCAAAATTCACCGGCACACCCGCAGGCTCGGTAGGCGTCATCTGCCGTTACAGCGAAAAGGGATGGTTCGAATACAACATCGCCAGCGACGGGACCTACAGCGTCCTGCTCGGTCAATGGCTTGCGGACGGAATCGCCTCCTACGCCCCCATTGTAAATTCCAGTGTGGAATACCTCACTCCGGGCAGTTTGGATTACGAGATCGGCCTCACCTGCCAGGAGAACTTCCTGTACCTCTACATAAACGGCAAACTGTTCCGCAAACTCGATGTCGCCCGTTATGAGTTGACCGGCGGCAAAGTTGGAATTTCCGCCGCATCCTTTGAAGAATCCCCCGCCATCATCATGGTTGACTGGTTCAGGGTGGGTGAACCCGAATAACTCATCTGCGTCGCGCACCCGTATGGCGAGGGACGCTGGGGTGATTCTGGAGATTCTTCACTTCGTTCAGAATGACATTACAACCTGCCGATGAAAATTCTACGCGCCGTTAACAGAATTCTTGTACAAATCGTTTAAGATATGAACATTGAAAACGAAAAACAAGGAGTTTAGCTATGGGCAAAATCATTGGCATTGACCTCGGCACGACAAACAGTGTGGTCTCCGTCATGGAAGGCGGATCGCCCACCGTGATCACCACCGCGGAAGGCGGGCGTTTATGCCCGTCCGTTGTGGCCTTCAACAAGAACGGCGAACGCATGGTGGGGCAGACCGCGAAACGCCAGGCGGTCGTGAACTCGGATAACACAATCTATTCGATCAAGAGATTTATCGGGCGCCACTTTGAAGAGACCAGCGCCGAACGAAGCATGGTCCCGTTTCAGGTTGTTCAGGGACCGGCAGGCGATGTGCGCGTCAAAATTCCGGTGACGGGACGCGAATACTCCCCGCAGGAGATCAGCGCCATGGTGCTGGGCAAACTCAAGTCCGATGCGGAAGCGTATCTGGGTGAACCGGTCACGCAGGCCGTCATCACCGTTCCCGCGTATTTCAACGACAGCCAGCGTCAGGCCACCAAAGACGCAGGCAAGATCGCAGGGCTGGAAGTCTTGCGCATCATCAACGAACCGACAGCCTCTGCTTTGGCATACGGCCTCGACAAAAAGAAGAATGAAACCATCCTCGTCTTCGACCTGGGCGGCGGCACGTTCGATGTGTCGATCCTCGAAGTGGGCGAAGGCGTGATCGAAGTGAAGGCCACGAACGGCGATACCCACCTCGGCGGCGATGACTGGGATCAGCGCATTACCAATTGGGCTGCAGACGAATTCAAAAAGGATCAGGGCA
>JBBIUO010000032.1:15170-18470 GCA_037440205.1 Chloroflexota bacterium | reverse complement strand
CAACTTCCGGCGTTTCTGGAATGTCTCCAACCTGGTAGCCGATGGCGGCTTCGCCGGAAAGACTCACGTCCACTTTCAGGGTTTGCGTATCGAGCGGTTCCAAAGAGAATGTCACCGTGCGCGGCGCGGCGGAGACGATCTGCACCGGGCGCGCGTCAATTTGAATTTGCAATTCGGTGGTGTGATCGCCGGAACTTAATCCCGAAAGATCCAAAACGGCGCGGACGCTTTGCGGGTCCGCTTCGATCACATCCCACACCGAGCGCGGCGCGCGGAGAGTCAACTCGACCTCTTTTGGCAGTTCGCTGTTGATGACGAGGTTTGGATTCTGCCCCACGATCTGGATCGCCACACCGGACGGAAGCGTGCGCGTTTCATCCGGGTCCGCCGAGGTGACGGCAGAAATCCAGACCGCCATTGCCAGCGCGAATGACCAGAGGAAGGTGCGGTAATTTTCAGAGATCCATTTCAACATTTGAGACTCAATTTATCCAAGTGACTGTCATCTGCAAGGTGACAGTCACTTATTTGTTCTTTTTGGTGGGTGCAAGGCCGGGGAAAATCCTTTCGAGCCAGTTCGGTTTGTATTCCTTCCCGTTGGGATGGAAAAACGCGGTGAGAATATTTTCCAGCCGATCCGGGTCGAGGCGGCGCAGCATCCTGCCGGCGTGGGCAATGGAGATGGCGCCCGTTTCCTCCGAGACCACCACGGCAATCGCGTCGCTGGTTTCGGAGGTGCCAAGCGCGGCGCGATGGCGCAATCCCATCTGGCGTTCGGGGGTGCGGTTCAAAACTCCGCTCGCCGAAAGCGGAAGCACACAAGCCGCCGCCACAACCTCCGACCCGACGATGATGACGCCGCCATCGTGCAGAGGTGTGTTCGGGTAGAAGATTTGCAGCAGCAATTCCGGCGTGACGCGCGCATTCAATTGCACGCCGGTTCGCGCCAGTTCATCGAGGTGATCGAGTCGCTGCAGGATGATCAATGCGCCGTGCTGGCGGGCGGATAATCTCGCAGATGCGGTTACGACCGCGCGAAGAGTCTGCTCGAGGGCCACATCTGCCGATTTAACGGAAGCAGGCCAAAAGGTCCCGGCACGACCGAGCCGTTCCAGAGTCCGCCGAATCTCGGGGGCGAAGATCACCGGGAGGGCAAGCAGCAACGCCGGCAAAGAGTTCCGCGCGAACCACGAAAAGGCCGGGAGGTCAACAAGGCTCGTGAGCAGGATGAGCGCCACAACGAGCAGGATCATCCCGCGCAACAACGCCATGGCCTGTGTATCGCGCAGGGAATAGAGCAGGCCAAAAAATATCAACGTGACGAGCATGATGTCGAGCACGCTCAGCCAGCTGATACGTTGAAAAATGAAAAAGACGTTGTTGAGGAATTCAGTCACGGTGGTAAGTGATTTCTCTGCCGCGAATTTTGACTCGAAAACCAGACCCTAAAGGTTTTTCATCGGATCGGTCGCAAAACTGGCAGGAAATCCTGCTGGAAATTCTTTTGTCTGCGATGGAAACCTTTGGGGCCTCCCCGCTGTTTCTAAAAGATTTTCGGCTCTACCGTAATTGACGGAAAAGTTCAAAGACCTTAGCCGCGAATTACGCCAATTCACACGAATTCTTTTTCTAATCCGCGAAAATTCGTGAAATTCGCGGCAGAGATTTTTCGAGCTTGACACTCAATCCCGCTAAAAACGGTAGAGCCAGATTTCCTAAATGGGGCGCAGAACGCGATCCTGACGAAGTTGTTTGAAAAGAAGCGCGCTTCCCGCAGAGATGGCTTCGATTGCGGAATCCTGCCATGCCTGCACGCCCAATGTTTCCGGGGTGCGTTTTTCGTACCCAAGTTGTTTCCAAAGATCGTCCCGCGTCGCAAGTTCATCCAACGGAAATACGAGCGACGCTTCGCTTTGCAATTCGCTCGAGGCGCGTTCCACTTCCCGGATCAGGACTTCGAGCGCCTTTTGTGGGTTGATGTGTTCTTCGAGGAAAATATCGGTTGTGCGCGTGACGAGGTTTTCCACCTGCCAGCCCGCGAGGCCGATCAATTTTCCATCGAGTTGCAGGAGCATGTACGCCTTGTCGCCGAAATCTTCCATGATGTTATCGGCAGTGACAGTGCGTTTGCCTTTGCTCAGGCGCGTGATCAATTCCGCGATGGCGGAGGAATGCTTCGGCTTGCCGCGATGCACCGTGAAGACGCCGCTGGTGGTGGGCGCGTTTGGCAGTCTCGTGAGGGTTGACTCTGTGTCGGTCTTGACAGCGCCCGCTGGTACGATCTCCTTCCACGCTGCGCTGACCTGTTTCCATAGATCATCGTAGGAGCCGGTGTTGGTGATGACGATGTTCGCCACCGCCACCTTTGCGCTTTGCGCCGATTGCATGTGAATGCGCTCGACTGCCTGCTCGCGATTCATGCCGCGCTTGCGCATCAACCGCTCCACCTGGATTTCCTCCGTGGCATTCGTCACCCAAATGGAATCGCATACCTTTCGCAGTTCCCCTTCGAGGAGCTTGATCGCTTCAATCACGACCACAGGCTGGGTGGACCGTTTAATGAGCATTTCCGTCGCCTGACGAACCAACGGGTGGACGATGATCTCCAGTTGCGACATCGCCTCGTGATCGTTGAAGACAAGATTGCCCAGTTTACTGCGGTCAATTTCACCGTCCTTGTTGACCAGCCATTTGCCGAACTTGTCAACCACCGGCTGGTATCCCGGCGCGCCTTTGGCGTATGCGCGGTGGGTGAGTGCGTCTGCGTCGATGGTGTAAGCGCCGAGATGTTCCAACATGCGGCGCACCACGCTTTTTCCGGTTGCGATGTTGCCGGTCAATCCGATGACAAATTTGCCAGGCCAGTTGCTCACAGCGTGTCCTTTGTACCAGGAATTCTCCACCGTACACAAAGCCCTAAAAGTCTCCTTGACATTCGCAAATTCCTGACAGGTAGAAAAGACCTTTAGGGTTTTTGCGAGGGAAATGTACGATAGCAAAACCAAAAAATTGAAATCCGTCTCTATTTTAATGTCTTTTCTTGAAATGTCCACCTTTGAAAGAATTACAGCATGATTGGAGTATTGAGGGAAACGCTGTTGACTCTCACCCCTCCAGCGTGTATCATCGAATTACCTCAGGCTGATTGGGCAATCGCGGTCCTGCGTTGTCGGGATCGAGGAAAGTCCGCACTCCATAGAGCACGACGTCGGATAGCACCCGGGACGGGGAAGCCGCCGAGAGGCGCGAACCTGCCGGAAAAGGGCCACAGAAACAAACAGCCGCCCCACCCCCCCCCGC
>JBBIUO010000032.1:0-15109 GCA_037440205.1 Chloroflexota bacterium | reverse complement strand
TCATGGTGAAAAGGTGGTGTAAGAGACCACCGGCGTTTGCAGTAATGCAGACGGCCAGGTAACCCCCGTTGGGAGCAAGGCCAAGCAGGGGCGAAATCGTCTGTGGACGATGGGAGACTGCTCGTCTCCGCATGTGCTTCCTCCAACCGTGGAGGAAGCCAGCCCCGGGTAGGCTGCACCGAGCAGTGCGGCGACGTACTGCCCAGAGAGATGATTGCACAGATGGCGCAAGCCATTGGACAGAATGCGGCTTATAGATCAGCCTGAGGCGTTTCATCATGCAAAAGAATCCACGTTTATCTGCCATCCTGGAGAGACTCGTTCAAACATCGCCGCAAGTTGAATCGGTCAATCTTGTCGTGGGCGAACTTGTCCCATTCAGCGATGAAGAGATCTGCGCACAGTGGAGCAATTCCCCTCTTGCGAAAACTGCATTGAACATCCGCCGCGTCCCCGCTGAACAGCAGTGCATGGTCTGTTTTCAAAAATATCGTCCGGCTCAAAAAGAGGTTGCATGTCCGCATTGTGGAGGGGTGGGCGCAAAGATCATTGCAGGGGAGGAGTTCTATCTCGAATGACCAACCATAGGGGCGACCCGTTCAACGAATGTAAGTCATCCTGATAAACACGGAAGGGTTGCCCTGTCTTTGAAATAAACCATTTATCGGTAAAGGAGAATCCCATGGACATTAAAGGTAAAGTCGTGATCGTGACCGGCGCTTCATCGGGAATCGGCGAAGCCACTGCCCGTTCATTCGGGCGCGAAGGTGCGAAGGTTGTGCTTGCCGCCCGCCGCGTGGATAGACTCCAGACTCTCGCGCAGGAAATCAACGCGATGGGATCAGGCTCCGAGACGCTGGTGATTCAAGCTGATCTCTCCCGACTGGAAGATATTCAATCCATGGCCGCGCAGACGATGCAAAAATTCGGACGTATTGATGTGCTGGTCAACAACGCGGGTTTTGGCCGGCTGGACTGGCTGGAAAACCTCGACCCGGTCAAAGATATTCAAGCCCAAATTGACGTGAATGTGATGGGGGTGATTCAAACCACGCGGCAGGTTTTACCGGTCATGATGAAGCAACGCGCAGGGTGCATCGTCAACATGTGTTCCATGGCGGGACTGGTCGGCACGCCCACTTACACGATCTATGCCGCATCGAAACATGCCGTGCATGGATTCTCCGAAGCCCTGCGGCGTGAAGTCAAACCCTGGGGCATTGACGTTTCCCTGATCTATCCCGGCGGCGTGGTGACCGAGTTCACCCAGCACGCGGGCATCAAACGCAAGACGGATGCCAAAACGCCGAAGTTCATGCTTCTCACTGCCGAACAGGTTGGGGATGCCGTGGTAAAACTCACCCGCCGCCCGCGCCGCATGTGGATCATCCCCTGGCTGTGGAGCGTCACGGTTTTCATGAACAGGTTCATCCCCGGCTTTGTGGATTACACAACGATCAACCGCTTCACCATCCCTGAACGGGAGGATGAGTTGAAGGCGGGATGAAACAGGTAAGTTCTTTATAAATAATGCAGTGATTGCGGAAGTTAAAGAACGTTCCCCCTACATCCTGTTAAAAAAACAGCAACTGCCTTGATGTGAAGGGCAGTTGCTTTACGCTTTGTTGGGTGTTTTGGCTCTGCACGACTACTTGCCCTGAAGTTGCTGACGGATCAAGGCGCTTAACTTTTGCACGACTTCATTGTATATGGCGGGTGGTAACTTACAACTAAATTTTGCCTGCCTGGCTTTCCAGTCAAGACTTTTAACCTGGTCAGATAAAACTGCGCCGCCTACTTCCAAACCTTCGGGTATTTTGACTTCAAAAGGATACCCTTTGACCTGGCTTGTAATGGGGCAAAGGATGGCCAATCCGACTTTCCCGTTATAAGCCTTTGGAGACAAAACCAGTGCTGGTCTATGCCCTGCCTGCTCATGCCCTGCTTGCGGGTTGAACATCATCCAAACGATGTCGCCGCTATCTGGAATATATGCCATCGCTTTACCAAACCTCATTTCCCATGGCAAAACCGGTATCAATTTCGTGATGAAGATTATTTTTGTTGATACCCGCCAGTAATTCTTCAAGCGTCCAACCCGGCACAACAACCGGCATGATGATGATTTGACCTTCAACAACGCTGATTTCCACGAAGGAATCATCTTCCAGTTGAGCGTCGAGCGCAAAGGCTCTTGGTATTCGCACGGCAAGGCTGTTGCCCCATTTTTGAACTTTTGTGAGCATAAGGTTATCTCCTGTCTGTATCTACAAGAAAGATACACCCTTTTACTCGATCAATCAAGTACCTTTCCGGTTGGAGCGTGTGGAATAAAGTTTCGGGATGATAAGGTTAAACCGCCTTCCCCGCTTCCCGCAAATCCTTCAAATTCAGTTGATACCCCACGCGGCCGTTGTATTCGTTCACTTCGTAGGCGAACAAAATATCCACGCGCGGCGGCATTTTCTTTTGCCACTCGCCAAGTTTGAATCCGATGGCGTCGTGGGCGTATCCCTTTTCGTCTTCGAGGATCAACTTCAAGTGTTTCGCATCCGCGCCGACGGTGCGCGCGCTTTTCACTTTGACATTGCGCGCCACAAACGCCGCCGTTGGATTTCCGTATCCCGTCGGTTCGAGATAGCGCAACGCTTTTTCGAATAACTCCGGGCGGATATCGACAAGAGAAACCTCCGCATCCGCCGTGACCGTGGGCCGGAGGTCTTCGTTCGACAGTTGATCGGCGGCGATGGTTTTTAACCGCATCACCAGCTCGGACAGATTTTCGTTTCGGACAGTGAATCCTGCCGCCGCGGCATGACCTCCGTGCCGCACGAGCAAATCCGCGCATTGATCGAGCGCCTCGGTGATGTGAAACTCCGGAATCGAGCGGCATGATCCTCGCGTTTCCTCTGCGCCCTTGAAAGCGACGATTGCCGGGCGATAATACGTTTCTGTCAACCGCGAAGCCGCCAGCCCGACCACGCCGGAGTTGAAATCTTCATGCGCGGCAAACAATAAATAGGCATCTGGGTCGTCGCCCATTGCAATTTCCTCGGCCTGCTTTTGAATGTCGCGTGTGATGCGCTGACGTTCGCGGTTTTGCATATCCAACACCTGCGCCAGTTCACCCGCGCGGAAGACATCTTTTGTGGTGAGCAATTCAAATGCGGCCAGCGCTTCCTTCAATCGGCCTGCGGCATTCAAACGCGGCCCCAATGAAAAACCGATATGCCCCGCATTGACCTTATCCAATTTGATGGAGGAGACGGCCGCGAGGGAAGATAATCCCTGCCGCATGGTTTGCTTCATTTGCCGCAAACCTCTTCGCACAAGCATGCGATTTTCACCCACGAGCGGTGCGAGGTCAGCGACGGTGCCGAGGGCGACGAGATCGAGAAAAGATTCAAGGCTGAAGGCTGAAGGATGAAGGATGAATAAAGCCTCGGCAATCTTGTAAGCGATTCCCACGCCAGCCAAATCTTTATCTGGGTAAATATCACCATATTGTTTGGGGTTGATGACGGCAAGGGCAGGTGGGAGGTCGCCTTCTGCGGGGTGGTGATGGTCGCTGATGATGAGGTCCAGGCCGAGGGTCCGGGCATGAAGCGCTTCATCGGGGGAACGGATTCCACAATCCACGGTGATGACCAGTTTGACGTTATCCGCTTTGAGTTCATCCAGGGCGTTGTTGTTGAGTCCGTAGCCTTCTTCAAAGCGGTTCGGGATGTAGCCGCGCACATCGGCATTGAGATATTCGAGCGCCTGCACAAGCAGGGCCGTGGCTGTGACTCCGTCCACATCGTAATCGCCGTAGATGGCGATGGGTTCGCGGTGTTCGATGGCATGCTGGATGCGGTCAATGGCCTCGCGCATCCCGGTCATTTGAAACGGATCGGTGTCGAAGTTGGGTTTGGCGTTCAGGAAGGCGCGCGCGTCGGCGTCGGTTGCGTAGCCGCGGTTGAAGAGAACCTGTCGCAAAATGGGCGGGAATGCCTGTAGTGCAGAATCAGCTTCCGGCGTGATGGGAGGCGGGACGATCCAGCGTTTGAGGGTTGATGTGTCAAGTGTCATGGCAAAGTTGTGATGGTTGGAGTATAAACGTTCGTGCAAACTCATGGAAGGGTGTTGTATAATTCCAATGAAGCAAAGGAGAAACAATGAGAGCACTCGCCGCTGATGAAAGAACCGCGATGGTCATGGCCTACACCGATACGATGCTGGTGCGCGGAGAATTGATTGCAAGGGAAAACATGCGTGTGAGCATCTGGCTTCGCACACAGGGCGTGCCGAATTTCATTCACCTGCATGGGGCGCAGGTGATTTCTTTTAGCGGCGGGACGCCGAAGAATTTTTCGATGTCGGAAATCTTTATTCCCACCGTGCAGGTCTCGGCATTTCACCTTGCGCCGCCCGCCCACGATCCGCTGGATTATGACGCCTCCGAGACGAATCGCATGATGCAACCGGTGAATGTGATGGTCGGTTCGTTTTTGCTGAAGGGGAAGGTGCGAATTTCGATGCAGACGGATTTCGGCACCAGCCTCGATGTGATGCGCGCATCGTGGGTGTCGGTTTATGAAGTGGAGATTGGCAATCCCTACCTGCCGCAGTTTGGATTGCAGGTGCCGATGTTGCTGGTGAACCCGGCGCATGTGTCGTTTGGACTTGCGTAGTTTGGATGTGTCGGGCCACAGAGTTCACAGAGATTTAAGAGATTTTTCTCAATGGACTCTGTGCGCTCCCCTGGCACCGCCAAGGCAGGTGTGTGGCTGAACCCCATGAAATTATGCGCCACCCAATTCCAAAATTGATATTGGCAAAACAAGCCACAATGGTATAATTCGCACGCTTTCCCCAAGGGGATGGTATCGGGGCGTGGCTCAGCCCGGTAGAGCGCACGGTTCGGGTCCGTGAGGTCGAGAGTTCAAATCTCTCCGCCCCGACAGTCAAAAACCTGAGACTCCCAACCCGAGGGAGTCTCTTTTTTTTTCGGCGGCGTGTTTTCTCTGGTAAAATATCCGCCTGTGTTTCCAGCCCGCAAGCGCATCTGCCTGCCTGGAACATAAAACATTCTAAAGGAGCAAGTTAAACATGGTTCGTATTCGTTTACGTCGTATTGGTCTCAAAGGCCAACCCACGTACCGCATCGTTGCCGCGGATAAGGAATCCCCGCGCGACGGTCGCTTTTTGGAAATTTTGGGCGTGTACAACCCGCGCACCAATCCCGCCACCATTCATATCAAGGAAGACCGCGTCTTCCATTGGATGAAGAACGGCGCTTTGCCGACTGAGTCTGTGGCGCAGGTGTTCAAGGCATCCGGTACACAGGCCCGCTTCGAGCGTTTGAAGAAGGGCGAGTCGCTGGAGGCTCTCGTGGCTGAAGCCGCAGAAGCTGAAGTCAAACGCGCGGCGCCGGTCAAGACCCGCAAGGATTAATCATTTGTCATTGCGAGGAGGGCGTAAGCCCGACGAAGCAATCTCCCACTAACAGAAGATTGCTTCGTCGCAAAGAACGCTCCTCGCAATGACATAGGTGGATAATATGAAAGACCTCATTGAATTCATAGCCAAATCCCTCGTTGATCATCCCGAAGAGGTGCAGGTGCGTGAAAGCGGAAACGGTTCGCGCGTGCGCATCGAACTCAGTGTTGCAAAAGATGACATGGGGCGCGTGATCGGCAAAAGCGGCAAGGTGGCTAACTCCATCCGCACCCTGTTGAAAGTGGCCGCCGAACGCGCAGGCAAACAAGCCACGCTCGACGTGATGGAACCTCAATGACGGCGAAGCAAAAATCCACAACGCAGGCCGAACCAGGCTCGCCCGAAGGCGAGCCTGTCTATTTGGTGATTGGCTACCTGCGCCGGCCGCATGGTGTACATGGCGAGATCATCATGGATTTGCACACCGACTTCCCCGAGCGAATCAAATCGGGGCGCAAGGTGTTCATTGGGGAAAAACATCAACCGCAGACGATTGGCGGCGTCCGCGAGCATGGCGATGGACTGCTCGTCAAATTTCGCGGCATCGAAACGCCCGAAGATGTCGGCAGGTTTCGCAACCAGTGGGTGTATGTCAAAGCATCGGATGTGCCGCCGCTCCCCGAAGGCCAGCATTATCAATATGAATTGATCGGCCTGGATGTGGTGGACGAAGATGGAAATCCACTCGGCAAACTGGAAGAGATTTTGGAGACGGGCGCGAACGACGTGTACATTGTCAAAAGCGACTCCGGCAAAGAGATTCTCCTGCCTGCCATTCCCTCGGTCATTCTTGACCTGGATATGGGTCGGCGGACGATGAGAGTTCACCTGCTCGAGGGGCTTTAACCCTGCTCACGGCGGCGTCTCGCCGCCGGGGACGGCGGCAAGAGCATATTGATTATGGACGACAAAAAATACTGGGTCGGCTTCAATCTCATCAAAGGCATCGGCGCGGTGCGGATGCAGGGATTGGTCGCGTATTTCGGGGATTTGGAATCTGCCTGGGGCGCCGATCCTGCCGATCTGACGGAAGCAGGCCTGGGGTCGAAATTGACCGAGCGCGTCATCGCGGCGCGTCAAAATGTGGACCTGGATCAAGTCTGGATAAAAATCGAATCGCAGGGGATAAAAATCCTCACATGGCAGGATGAAGAATATCCATCGAAGTTGAAAGAAATTGACCAGCCGCCGCCTGTGTTGTACATTCGCGGCGAATATCTGCCCGACGATTTGTTTGCGGTTGCCATCGTCGGCACGCGGCGGGTGACGCCGTATGGCCGGCAGGTGACCGAAGAGATTTCCTCGTTTCTTGCGTCGAATGGAATCACGGTGGTGAGCGGACTTGCGCGCGGTGTGGATGCGATTGCGCATCAGACGGCGTTGAAGGCGGGCGGGCGAACGATTGGCATCCTGGGCAGTGGTGTGGATAAAATTTATCCGCCGGAGCATCAAAAGATGGCGGAGCAAATGATGGAACGCGGCGCGATCATCAGCGATTTTGCGCCGGGCACGCCGCCGGATGCTTCCAACTTTCCGCCGCGCAATCGAATCATTTCCGGGCTGTCGCTGGCGGTGGTTGTGATCGAAGCAGGCGAGACCAGCGGCGCGTTGATCACAGCCGAGTTTGCCGCCGAGCAGGGACGCGAAATCTTTGCCGTGCCGGGGAGCATCCTTGCGCCGCAAAGCAAAGGCACGAACAAGTTGATTCAAAAAGGCGCACTGCCTTTGTTGAGCGCAAACGATTTGATGCAGGCGTTGGACATCACGCGCATCGGCGAACACAAGACGGCGCGGAAGGTGTTGCCTTCCGACGAAACCGAGGCGCGTTTGCTGGGTGTGCTGGGTCACGAGCCTTTGCACGTGGATGAAATCCGCAATCAGGCCGAGTTGCCCATTGAGAAAGTTTCTGCTACACTGGCCTTGATGGAGTTGAAAGGCATGGTGCGCCAGGTGGGCGGCATGAATTATGTCGCGGTGCGCGAGGAGCAAGGCGATTATAAAATTTGAGGAAAGGTTTGTGCGAATTACAGGTTTGAATTGATGCGTAATTCGTGATGCGTAAAAATGGAACACACGTATGCAGTCATCATGGCCGGCGGAGGCGGCACGCGCCTGTGGCCGGTTTCGAGAAAAGACCGCCCGAAACAACTGCTTCCACTGCTTGGGCAGGAGACGTTATTTCAAAGCACCGTTGCGCGCTTGAAGAATTTATTCCCGTACGAACGCATTCTGGTTGTCACGGTGGAGGAGCAGGCGCGCGAGATGCGTTTGCAGTCCCCCGAAATTCCCGAGGAAAATTACATCATCGAACCCGCGCCGAGGGGGACGGCTTCTGTGGTTGGGCTGGCGGCGGCTGTGTTGCACAAGCGCGATCCACGCGCAAGGATGGCAATCCTGCCCTCGGATCATTTCATCCGCAACCGCGATTTGTTCCATTATTTGCTCAATGCGGCATTTGAAGTGGCGGAGAATAAATATCTGGTCACACTGGGAATCACACCCACGCAACCTTCCACTGCGTACGGTTATATTCAGCAGGGGGAACCGCTGGACGGCCAATATAAATATCCCGCATACAATGTGAAACGCTTTGTGGAAAAACCCGATGATCTTACAGCCCAGCAATTGCTTCACACCGGCGACCATTCGTGGAACAGCGGAATGTTCATCTGGCGGGCGGATACGATCCTCGGCGAGATTGACAAACAAATGCCCGCGCTCGGCGAGGCGTTGAAAAAGATTTCATCCGCGTGGGGTACCGAAAAACAAAATGCCGTGTTGAATAAAAACTGGCAGGGCCTCAAAGTCGAGACCGTGGATTACGGAATCATGGAACATGCCGAACGTGTGGCGGTTCTTCCTGCGGGTGGGCTTGGGTGGAGCGACGTGGGGATGTGGTCTTCGTTGTTTGAGGTTCTCCTGCCCGACATGAACGGCAACATTTCCACGAACAGCAATCTGCACCTCGCGCACGAGACTCACAACACCCTCGTCTACGGCGGGAGCGGGGAACGTCTCATCGTGACCATCGGCGTGGAAAACATGGTCATTGTGGATGGCGGAGATGTATTGCTGATCTGCAAGACCGACCACGCTCAAAAGGTCAGGGATGTGGTTGGTCATTTGAAGAAACATAATCAGGAAAAGTATTTGTAAGAAGATTTGCCGCCATTCAACAATGTCATCGCGAGCCGCCAGCGCTCTTCTGGCGGCGTGGCGATCTTCCTTTTAGCATGAAAAGTCCCAAATAAGAGATTGCTTCGGGGAGAGCACCCTCGCAATGACAACATAGCGGAAAAATTGCATTTGATATATTTTGGAAAATTGCGTAGAATGCGTGTCCGGTACGACAGGAAACCAGGTATCAATGTATGAACGCATTTTGCGTGGAGGATAGATGGAAGCTTATTGTATGAAGTGCAAGACAAAACGGGAGATGAGCGAACCAGTTGCGGGATTCAACGCAAAGGGGTCTCCCGTCACAACAGGGGTGTGCCCGGTCTGCGGCACAAAACTTTACCGCATGGGCAAAACCGATTCCCATGCGGACATGACCGCGCCGCCCAGACCGGAAAAGGTGATCGTTCGCAATGGGAAATTGGTGATCGTTGAATCGCCGGCAAAAGCAAAGACCGTCGGGCGTTTTCTGGGAAAGGGGTACACCGTCCGCGCGTCGGTGGGACACGTGCGCGACCTGCTCAAATCGCAGTTGTCTGTGGATGTGGAAAATAATTTCGAGCCGAAGTATCGCGTCCCGAACGAAAAGAAGGAAGTGGTCAAGGAGATCAAGAAACTGGCGCAATCCGCCGAAGAGATATTCCTCGCGACCGATCCCGACCGCGAAGGCGAATCCATTTCGTGGCATTTGATGGAGGCCGCGCAGATCGAACCCGAACGCACGAAGCGTGTCGTGTTCCATGAGATCACCGCCCCGGCTGTCGCGGAGGCGTTTGCGCACCCGCGCGAGATCAACATGGACCTGGTCAATGCCCAGCAGGCGCGCCGTGTGCTGGATCGCCTCGTCGGTTACAGCATCAGTCCCATTTTGTGGGAGAAGGTGCGCGGGCGCCTGTCGGCGGGGAGAGTGCAATCGGTGGCTCTCAGGCTCATCGTCGATCGGGAACGCGAGATCGATGATTTCAAACCTGTCGAATATTGGTCCATCCATGCCGAACTCAAACATGGAAGCGCCAGATCGTCCTTCATCTCCAAACTGGTCCGCATTGACGACAAGGAACCCGACCTCCCGAACGAGGAGACGGTCAAGCCTGTTCTCGTGGACATGGAAACCGCCGCGTATGTGGTGACGAAGGTCAAGCGCGGAGAGAAAAGGCAAAAGCCCCTGCCGCCTTTTACAACTTCGACGTTGCAACAGGAGGCTTCACGTAAACTCGGATTTACCGCCAAGCGCACGATGGCTCTCGCGCAGGGATTGTATGAAGGGCAGGAGGTGGGCGAAGGCGGTACGACCGGTCTCATCACCTACATGCGTACCGACTCGACGAATGTCTCCACCATTGCACAAAATGAAGCACGTGAGTATGTGTCTGCCAAATATGGGAAGGATTATCTTCCCGCTGAACCGCCCATTTACAAGACCAAATCTGCAGGCGCGCAGGAGGCGCATGAGGCGATTCGTCCGACTTCTGTGATGCGCGACCCGGAAAAGGTGAAGGAATTTCTCGAGCCTGCCATGTTCAAGTTGTATCGTTTGATCTGGCAGAGGTTTGTCGCTTCGCAGATGGAAACTGCGGTCTTCGATACGTTGCAGGTGGAAGTGACGGGCAGGACGAACGAACACGAATATCTTTTACGCGCGTCCCATTCCGTTGTCAAGTTTCCAGGTTTCCTTGTGGTATATCATGAATCCAAAAACGAGGATGTGAGCGGGGAGGAAGAGGAAGAGGATGTAAAAATTCCCGCCGGCATTGCCGAAGGGCAGAAGCAGGAATTGGTTCGACTCATCCCTGAACAACACTTCACCCAGCCGCCGCCGCGTTTCAGCGAGGCGTCTCTTGTCAAGGCGTTGGAAGAGAATGGCATCGGGCGTCCCTCCACGTATGCGCCGACGATTTCCACCATTCAACAGCGCGGTTACGTCGAGCGCGCGGATAAACGCCTCATCCCGACGGAGACCGGTCAGCAGGTCAATGATTTGATGATGCAATATTTCCCCGAGGTGGTGGATTACAACTTCACCGCGCACATGGAGGAAGACCTCGACAAGATCGCGGAAGGCGAAATGGAATGGACCGATGCCATGCGCGAATTTTATACGCCGTTTGCCGAGGATGTGAAAAAAGCGCAGGCGGAGATGCCCGTCACCAAATCCGGGCCTGAGCCGATTGGCCGCGCCTGTCCCACCTGCGGCAGGGAACTGGTCATTCGTTACGGGCGCTTCGGAAAATTCATTTCGTGCAGCGGCTTCCCCGAATGCCGCTACACCGAACCCTGGCTGGAAAAGATCGGCGTCTCATGCCCGAAAGATCACGGCGACCTCGTGGAAAGAAAAACCCGCAAGGGACGCACGTTCTTCGGCTGTGTCAATTACCCGAATTGCGATTTCACTTCGTGGAAAAAACCGCTCCCCCAGCCGTGCCCCAAATGCGGCGGCCTGCTGGTGGTTGCCAACAAGCGCGAAGCGCAATGCACCAATTGTTCCGAGTCCTTCCTGCTGGAAGAGATCGTGCCTGAGACTGTCGAGTAGGTTATGTTTGTAATGCGTCCGTCGGCGCAAGAGAGCGCCGTCTGCGCGGATGGAGAAGAAAAATGAACTTTACGCCGCTTCCATATCTCGATCCCGGCTCCGGGAGTTTCATCATTCAAATTGCGATTGCCGTCCTGTTGGGGCTTGGGGTGGCCCTGCGCGCCTCGTGGGGCAGGATCAAATCCCTCTTTGGGGCGAAACCGAAAGCAAAGGAAGAGGATGACGATTCTGCCGATGCCGCCGACTGAAAGACTCTCCGCTTCTTTTCGTGACCCGAGCGGGTTCCTGTTTTCGAGAGACGGAATCCTGTACCGACAGATCAACCGCGCGTATGCCGACGAGTACGCGCGGTTGATGGATTCCGGGCTGTACGATAGGTTGGTCAAAGCCGGGTTGCTGATCCCGCACATTGAGGCTGGGCAGTTACCGGCGGAGTCGGATGCGGCTTTTAAAATCATCCAACCGGAACCGGCGCCGTTCATTTCCTATCCGTATGAATGGTCGTTCAGTCAGTTGAAGGATGCGGCGCTGGCGACGTTGTCCATTCACAAACGCGCGATCAAAATGGGAATGTCGTTGAAGGATGCGAGCGCGTACAACATCCAATTTGTGCGCGGCAGGGCGGCGTTGATTGATACGCTGTCTTTTGAAATTTACAGGGAAGGCGAGCCGTGGGTGGCGTATCGCCAGTTTTGCCAGCATTTTCTTGCGCCGCTTGCATTGATGGCGTATTGCGACGTGCGGTTGAGTCAGTTGCTGCGCGTGTACATTGACGGTGTGCCGCTCGACCTCGCAAGCCGGCTGTTGCCCGCGAAGACGAAATTCAATTTTGGCTTGCTCACGCACATTCACGTCCATGCCGGCGCGCAAAAACGATATTCAGATAAAGCCATCGAACCGCGCAAAGGCGGACTTCGCGTGAACCAGCAGGCAATGATCGGCTTGATCGAAAGCCTCGAAGCCACAGTGAACAAACTGACGTGGAAGCCCGCCGGTACCGAGTGGGGCGATTACTACGACAACACCAATTACACCGATAACGCATTCGAACACAAACGGCAACTCGTGCGCGAATGGACGCTCGAAAGAAAGCCCGCGCTCGTGTGGGATTTGGGCGGCAACACCGGCGTGTTCAGCCGCGAAGCCGCATCGTCGGGCGCGTTCGCCGTTTCGTTCGATATTGATCCCGCCGCGGTGGAACAAAATTATCGAACGGTGAAATCGAAAAAGGAACAGAACATCCTGCCGCTGGTTTTGGATCTGACCAACCCCAGCCCGGCCATTGGCTGGGATCACACCGAACGCGATTCGTTCGCCGCGCGCGGCCCCGTGGAACTGGCGCTTGCGCTTGCGGTCATCCATCATCTTGCCATATCGAACAACGTGCCGCTTCCGCAACTGGCATCGTTTTTTGCCGCGCGCTGTCAATGGCTCATCATTGAGTTCGTCCCCAAATCCGATTCGCAGGTGCAGAAACTGCTTGCCTCGCGCGAGGATATTTTCCCGGACTACACCCGCGAGGGATTCGAAAAGGCATTCTCCGAACGATTTACGATTCACAAAGCCGAAGATGTGCGGGACTCGGAGCGAAGATTGTATTTGATGCAGGCCCGGTAATCATTCTGATATGGGGGCTTGAAAAATTGGTTGTATAATTGCCGGCATATCATCAAGCAAAGGAGCCTCACATGCAGTTTGTTGTTGCCTTACTGAAGAAACAGCCCCTCGTCCCAATTGGCTTATTCATTGGCGGACTGCTTTTGGGATTGCTGGTTGGGTGGGTGATCTGGCCCGCAGAGTACGTGAACACAACACCCGACTCCCTGCGCGCGGATTTGCAGGAAGACTATCTACGCATGGCGATTGACTCCTACCGCCTCAACCCGGACCCGAACCTGGCCGTCCAACGCTGGCAGAATCTTGGAACAGGGGCGACGCAGGCGTTCAATGCCATTCAAGCCAACCCAAAAGCGGCAGACCCGGCCGTGGTCAGGGCGTATGGTGAATTGATTACGAATTATCTTTCCACCCTGCCTGCGCCCGCGCCGGATACGGGCTCTTCGACCAGAAGGATTTTGTTGATCGGCGGCGCCAGCATCCTTATTTTGGCTGTGTTGGGCGCGGGAGGGCTTTATGCCTACCGACTGCTCGGCAAACGCGGAAGCGGCGAAGTGACTCCCACCATGCAGGCGGTTGAACTCAGCCGCAGCGCCGAGAAGACCAATTTCGAGCAACTCGGTCTCGCCCCTCCCATCACACAGACCATGACCACGTACGTGCTTGGCGACGACCTGTACGATGAATCGTTCAGCATCGACACGCAGGCCGGTGAATTCATGGGCGAATACGGCGTTGGCGTTTCCGAGGCCATCGGCGTGGGTGAACCGAAGAAGGTCACTGCGCTCGAAATCTGGCTGTTCGACAAAAACGATATCAAGACCGCCACAAAGGTGTTGATGTCGCAACATGCCTTCAACGACCCCGGGATTCGCGCCCGCCTCGAACCGAAGGGTGAGTTGATTCTCGTCGAACCGCAGGCGCAGATCCTGCTCGAGACCGCCACCCTGCAATTGCTCGCCACCGTCGTTGACCTGGAATATGGCCGCGGCCCCCAGCCAGCCGATAGTTACTTCGAGCGCATCACCCTCGAATTGGCCATCTGGCCGCGGCAGGGATGATAAAGCCATACAGAAAGATAACCGCCCTCGATTTTGCTCAAAGAGTCGGGGGCGGTTTTTTGTTTTTCTTGTCTTGAATTGACCTTGAAAACTTTGTATAGTGATTATGTCGGAGGTAGTTATGAAAGTCTTTAAACTCCCTGGGGTAGTCGTAATCATATTGATTTTGGGAACATTGACTTTTCCATCTTTAGCCGCGGCAGTGGAATCGAACCCTGGCGATGGAAGCGATGCGTCTCCCGCCAATCCCGCCTGGACTCTCGTCTGGAGCGATGAATTCGATGGAACCGCCGTAAACACCGGCGATTGGAACTTCAACGTCGGCGGCGAAGGCTGGGGAAATAATGAGTTGGAATATTACACCGACGGTCAAAACGTGAGCGTCGCCAACGGCGAATTGACCATCACTGCCAGAAAGGAAAACGGCGGCTATGAATGCTGGTATGGTCCCTGTGAGTACACGTCCACGCGCATGACCACGAAGGCAAAGCGCGAGTTTCAGTATGGCAGAATCGAATCCCGCATGAAACTGCCGAGCGGTCAGGGATTGTGGCCTGCGCTCTGGATGCTTGGTTTTGATTTCGACACGGTCTCCTGGCCTGCTTCCGGCGAAATTGACATCATGGAACATATCAATTACGAGGAAGCCGTTTACGGCACAATTCACTGGGATGCGGGTGGTCATGTCTCCTATGGCTGTCCCTCCACCGATGTGATAACCAGCGTTGATGTCACTCAATATCACATCTACGATATCGAATGGGATGCAAGCAGGATCACCTGGCATGTTGACGGGGTGCAGTATTGCGAGGCGAATATTCTGGATAACATCAACGACACGGAAGAATTCCACAAGCCTTTTTATATTTTGCTGAACCTGGCGGTGGGTGGGGACTGGCCCGGTTCACCCGACGCCGTTACAGTGTTCCCAGCCAATGTGGTTGTGGACTACGTTCGGGTTTATTCCGGTTCCGCCTTTGCCGATGTTCCCACCAGTTACTGGGCCTGGGAATTCATCGAGCGTCTGTACAACGCCGGCATCACCGGCGGATGCAGCACAGCGCCGTTGATGTATTGCCCCGAGTCCACGGTCACCCGTGCGCAGATGGCGATCTTTATTTTGCGGGGAATTCATGGGAGCGCCTACACACCTCCAGCGGCAACTGGCACAGTCTTCAACGATGTTCCCGTCGGTTCCTTTGCGGCGGATTGGATCGAGCAACTCGCGGCAGAGGGAGTCACG
>JBBIUO010000031.1:13050-18638 GCA_037440205.1 Chloroflexota bacterium | reverse complement strand
GAGAAGAACAAAGTGCTGAGGTTGGCAGTGGAAAGATTGCTTACCATCGTCGGTGAAGCGGCTTCTCATGTTTCTCCTCAATACCGAAATCAGCATCCGGAAATTGCGTGGAAAAGCCTCATTGGGTATCGAAATGTCCTTGCTCATGAATATGGCGAAACGTTGCTCAACCGTGTCTGGCTTGCCGCTACTGTAGCCATTCCTGAAATGCTCGCGGCGCTTATCAAATTACTCCCCGAAGATGATGACTAAAAAGAGGCCTTCCGTACGGAAAGCCTCTTTTGATTTTACGTATCACGCAACACGCATCACGCCCTATCCATTCATAAACGCTTCAAGATTATCCTTGCTGATGCGGAACGCCTTGCCGACCTTCTTCGCCTTCAGGCTTCCATCCTTGATCGCATCGAGGATGTCGCTCTCGGTTACTTTCATGAATTGAGCTGCTTCGGCGGGAGTCATGATATCGGGCATCTTCGCGCCGGCCGCACCGCCAGGCGCTTGATAGCCACCCTGCAGGGCCTGACCCATCAAATTTCCGATGCCCATGCCAGCGCCAATTCCAGCCGTCAAGCCTGCGCCACCGCTCGGATTTTGCGCCGCATCGCGCATCGCGTCCGCGGCCTGGAGCTGGGTGTAGGTTGCCATATCGAGCATACCCATGTCGCGCAGTTCCTGGGCCGATTTCTCGGAGGGTTTGAGGTTGCCCACGTAGAAGGTCTTCAACACCAAACCAATCGCTTCGAAATCTTCCTTTGCCTTCGCGCGTACAGCCGCGCCGATTTCCTCGGTCAGGCCGATCATTTCAGGCACGGAATTCTTCGCGCCCGTCTCTCCGAGCACGTCCTGTAGTTTGGAAAGCAACATGGTTCGCAGGCGTTCTTCGATTTCCGATGTGCGGTAGGCGCCGGTCGTGCCGACGATCTGGGTCACGAACTGTTGCGGGTCTTTGACCTGAAACGAGTACGTGCCGAAACCCTGCAACAGCGCCACGCCCAATCCCATATTCGGGTTGCGGACGATGATCGGCTGCGGCGTGCCCCACTTTTTGTTGGCAAACTCCTTCATCGAAACGAAATACACTTCCGCAGGGAAGGGGGTGCGGTCATTGAACGCCTTGCCGATGAAATCAATGAGTTTCGGAATATTCGCCGTGGCGATGGTGTGCCGCCCCGCCTTGAACACATCCAGCGCATTGCCGTCGCGGAAGAAAACCGCACTCTGGCTCTCGCGCACGATCACCTGCGAACCGATTCGGTAATCACCGATTCCCTGTTCGGGGAAGCGGTGAACGATCTCGTCATTCATCTCATTTGCATACTCAATGACATCGAAAATTCTGGCCATGTCTCACTCCTTTTGAAAAATAACAATTTGATTATAGTCGAACTGACTTTTGGGTACAAGAACCGTTTGTCTCATTTTTATACGTTTAAAAATCCTAAAGGTCTCAAAGACCTTTAGGATTTTTCAGTTGCCATCGGCTTGCCGGTGCCTTTATCCCGTACCATCAACACCTCGGCCATGATGCTCACCGCAATTTCCTCGGGCGTCTCGGCTTGCAATTCCAATCCCATCGGCGAGCGGACTTTGCCGATCAATTCGTCACTCACGCCTTTTTCCTTCAACGCCTTGACTGTCGTTGCCCATCTTCTTTTTGATCCGATGACGCCGATGTAGGCCGCCTCCGTCTTTAGCAGACTCGGCAACCCCAACGCATCCACACTGGACCCTCGGCTGGTGACGACCAAATAGGTTTGTTTCGTCACTTTGAGTTTTTCCGCCAGTTTGCCCATCTCCAGCGGATAATACTCATCCGCCCCCGGCGTGGACTCAGGGTTGCAAAACTCCGCCCGGTCATCGCAAACCGCCACGCGGAAACCCAGCCACTTCGCCAGATGGACAACTGCCTTGCCCACATGCCCCGCGCCGATGACGACCAACGTTGGAGCAGGAAGAATCGGTTCCACAAACACCTCCACCTGGCCGCCGCACACGCCGGGGTCGCCTCGTGAGGGGTCTGCCATGTTGTAATGCAAATGACGCGGCTTGCCGTCGCTGAGCGCCATCCACGCTTCATCGAGCACGCGATGTTCGAGGTCGCCGCCGCCCACTGTGCCGATGAATTTCCCGTCGGGATAGACCAGCATCTTGCTTCCCACATGCCTCGGCGTGGAGCCTTCGCTTTTGACCACCGTGCAAAGTGCGGCGGAGCCGTTGTTTTTTTCGAGTTCGGAGAGGGCTTGGAAAATGGTGTTCATTCTATCTGCCCATTAAGTGCTTTTCAATTTCGTCCATTGTTTTGACGAACGATTTTTCCAGATCAACCTTATGTTCATGGGCAAGAACGATGATTGACCACAGGCAATCGGATAGTTCATGTTCGAGTTTTTCCCTGCTGTTGGGAATGTCGCGTTTGCCATTTTCTGCAACGATCAATTTTGCGAGGTCGCCAACATCGCCAACAAGGCCAAGTGCGATTTCTTCGCTCGTCCATGACGAGCCGTAGAGTTCCGCTTCTTTCTTCTCGTATTGTCTGCGGATGGACATTGCCTTATTTATGATGGCTTGGAATTCCATTATTTCTCCAGCAAGCCCAACACTGCGGGCAATAGTTGTTTCTTCCTCGAAACCACGCCTCGCGCATCGCGCGTGCCGTCTGCCAGCGGGGGATATGGAAGATCGTCCAAAATGGCGGGGGGATTGGATGAGATGAGCAGGCGGCTCGTTCCGCGCACCACGTCGGTGACGAGCAACATGGCAAAATGAAGTCCGCGTTTGTCGCGCAGGTCGTTCAGTGCGATTTGCAGGGGTTCAAGATGCTCAGTGAGTTGCAGGATGTCGGTCACTTCGGCCTGGGCTACGGCAAATTTGAATCCGCCGCCTTCAAAGGGTTTGATGTCTGTGCTGACCACATCCTTCGGGTCGCGGTTCGAGAGTCCTGCGCCGGCGCTGAGCACAGACTTTCCATACGAGTCGATGGTCTCGCCTTTGAGCGGACTCCCGCCAACGAATGCCCAGCGGGATAATCGTTCGGCGGCGGCCTTGTCACGCTCTGTCGTGGTGGGAGATGTCAGGATGAGCGTATCAGATACCAGTCCAGCAAGAAGCGTGCCGGCCAATGCCGGGGGCATGGAGAGTCCTGCTTCGGCGGTCATCTCTGTGACGAGCGTGGAGGTTGATCCAACAATATCCACTGTGAAGCGAATCGGTTGATGAGTGTAGGGGTTGCCGAGGCGATGATGATCCAATATCTCCAGCAGTTCGGCTTCTTCGAGCGCGGCGATGGCCTGACGCGGCTCGTTGTGATCCACAAGCACAATTTTCAGGCGGGGCGGATTCAATACATCGCGCTGGTTGGCAATGCCCACGTAGACGCCGTGTTCATCCACCACCCAGTAATCATTGATTTCATCTCTCAGGATTTTGTTGAGCGCATCGCGGATGTGCGCGTTGGCGGCGTATTTCGGGACGGTTGTGTCGGCGGCGTCCCTGCATTGCGCGGCCATCATCTCGCGGACGGTTGTGTCGCCGGGACGCGGGCCGAGAATCTCGCTGAAATATTTGAACAGACTCATCCCGCTGATGATGCCAAACGGTTTACCGTCTTCGTTGACCACCGGGGCGACGCCGCCGGTTTTGCTGGCAAGCGTCCACGCCGCGCCGAGTTGGGAATCGGGGCGGATGGTATCGAGACGGCGGATGACAGATTCAAAACGGGGAGATGCGTCGGTGAGGAGAACGGGGGCGTCGAGACCCAGTGTTTTGAGCACCCAGGAGGTTTGCGCGTTGATCGCGCCTGCGCGCGCAGCGACGGTATTCAAGCCGTCGCGTTCGCGCAACAACCAGGCATAGCCCATTGCGGCGGCAATGGAATCGGTGTCGGGGTTGAGGTGTCCAATTACATAGATTTGATCGGGCATTTAGTTGAGTCCTAAAAATGTGCGGGCAGTTTTGCGGACATCTTTGGCTATTTGCAGAGCCTCTTTTGCATCCGCCATTTCGGGGCGTTCCTCGTTGTAGCGCGCACCGACAGCATAGGCAGACAAAAGCGCTAATGTGTCTTCGGGGAGTCCCAGGTCAATCCCTGTTTGTTGCAACAAGTTATTGATCGTGAGGAGATCGTGCGTCTTGGGAAAGGGTATACGGTGTTTAACCAACAATGCCTTCATGTATTTTTCCGCGCATTGTTGCGCGTGAAAACATGCCCCGTAAAGGGACGGTTTCTTTCCACGCAGTAATTTTTGTATGGCGTTGAAGTCGTCCTCCGCGTGGTCAAGCCACACTTCGAGTTCGTTTTTTTCGTTCATAGAGAACTTTTCCTTTGGAGATAATTTCCTGTGTAAAGAAGTTCCCTTTGGCGCTCAATGCGTGCTTGAGTTCTTCCGGGGTTCTGACAATGATGTCCACAGGAAATTGGCGCGGGCTTAGTACGCGGGAGACTACAAGATAACGCTCCGCTTGTTTTGCGTCGGTTTTCATGACCACCAGCAAATCCACGTCGCTGTCGGGAGTGGGGGTTCCGTAGGCGTATGAACCGAAGAGAATGATCTTCTCCGGCTTGAGAGTCTCGGCGATTCGTTTCACCGCCTGCGGCAGGGTCTTGGAAACGGGAGGAAAACCAACGGGGCGGACCCTGGTTTTAACCAAAAGCGATTTACGCATGGTTCAATTATATCCCGCCTTGTTCGATAAGTTTTAAGAACGTGTTAACCACGCGCGGGTCGAAGTGACGGCCGGATTGTTCCACGAAATATCTTATGGCTTTTTCGCGGGGCCATGCCTGGTTGTAGGGCCGGTCTGATCGGATGGCGTCCCAGACGTCGGCTACGGCAAAGATGCGGGCGGCGAGGGGAATATCCTCTCCTTTCAAGCCCTGCGGGTAGCCGCTTCCATCCCATTTTTCATGATGGGAGTAGGGAATCTCCAGCGCCTTTTTCAGGAAGGGGATGGGAACGAGCAGTTTGTATGCGATCTCCGGGTGTTTTTGGATGGTCTCGCGCTCTTCGCCGGTCAACTTGTCGGGCTTGTGCAGGATTTCATCCGGGACGGCCATTTTTCCAATATCGTGCAAAATGGCGCCGCGGCGGATCTGTTCGAGGTCGTCGCCTGCGATGCCCATGGCCTGCGCGATCTTCAAGGTCATATCGGTGACGCGGCGGGAATGGCCTTCGGTTTCCTTGTCGCGCAATTCGAGCGCGCGCGCCCAGCCTTCGAGAGTGGTGTCGTAGGCGTCTGCCAGTTCCCAGGTTCGGGCGCGGACGCGATCCTCGAGTTCGGCATTGAGTTTGCGCAGTTCCCGCTCCAGTTCCTTGAGGGCTGTGATGTCGTGCGAAATGTAGATGCGGCCCTTCATCTCCTTGTTTGCATTGAACAGAGGCCAGACCGTCAGTTCGTAATGCACTTCGACGCCGCCGATGTCGAAGGCCGCTTCGGCCCGCGCATAGGATGTCTGCATGTATTGTTTGATCGGAATGGGAAAATCGGCAAACACTTTTTTGGCAGGTTCGCCGATGACCTCGTCCGCCGTCTTCCCGAGCAGGGCAAGCATGGAGAGGTTGATGTCAACGATGTTGTTCTGGTTGTTG
>JBBIUO010000031.1:9352-13030 GCA_037440205.1 Chloroflexota bacterium | reverse complement strand
GACCATGGCTTCGAAGACCGTGTCGCGGGCGATGGGGTTTATGTCGAATATGCGGAATCGAAACAGACCGACGGCAATCAGCAGGTTCCCGATTGCGGCTGTGAGCGGCATGACATCCCGTTGCGGCGCGATGTGGATGTTTGACAGTGTGAGGACGGTGCCGGCGAGGGGGATCAGAAATCCCAGGGCGATCAATATCACCTGTGCCCGGTACAGGCTGTGGGGACGGATGATGCGCCGGAATAACGTGAAGACCCCCCAAAGGAGAATTGAATAGGAATAGGCCGCATACCCGTAAACGAGAGGGGTGAAGTCATATAACAATTCCGGGAACGGAAGGCGTTCGATCAAGCGGGGGTCTTTGTATATCCAATGAAGGTATGGATCCAAAACTAGGCAGATCGAAAATATGGCAGGCGCAATGAGCGACAACCTGAGCAGCAGGCGCGGGTCTTTGAGTTTGTGCTCGGTATACTGGATGATGAAAACGGGCAGAGCGATCAGGATCGGGAATCCCGCCGCCCATTGAAACGCATCCCAGATGATCTTGGTTGTAATATCCCTCGAGATCAATTCGAGAATGAAACCTGCAATCCAAAGCACCTGCCCAAGCGCGTACCAGGAAAAGGCAAGCGCGCCTTGCGCCTGCCGCCTGCTCCACGCAAGGACCAGGATGCCGATGGACAAGACAAGCGAGACAAGATAGGGAACGAGATAAAAAACTTCGTTACGGGTCATAAAGATGAATTATTTTACCTCCCGAAGGATTTGGAATCACCAATCAATTTTGTATGGGAACGGATGATTTTGCGCAGCCGACCGTTCCCCAAAAAAAGACACGGGATAAACACCCGCGTCTTTTCCGACCCTTTGCCTGATTCTCAGTACTTCACGAAAGCGCGTAATTGGCGTTCTCTAACGCCTAATTTGCGCCAGAGAGCGCAAACTACGCGAGGTTTTCGTGATCTACTGATTCTGTTTACTGACGCTTGATCGCCCTCCAGACTCTCTCCGGCGTGACCGGGTTCTCGTCCACGTTGACGCCGATGGCATCGAGAATGGCATTGCCGACAGCCGGCGCAACCCCGTCCATCGGAATCTCCGCCACCGCCTTGACGCCAAATGGGTGGCTCGGCTCGAAGGTCTCCACAAAAATCGTCTCCAGTTCGGGCATCTCGTTCGCGCGGAAAATGTGATAGCGGTCGAAGTCGCGTTCGATGGCGTTTCCCTTTTCATCGAAGCGCATCTCCTCGCAGACGGCATAGCCCAGCGCCTGTGTCATGCCGCCTTCGATCTGACCCGAAGCCGTGAGCGGATTCACGATCACGCCCGAATCAACCGCCATGACGAGTCTATCCACTGTGACCTGACCCGTTTCAGAATCGACAGTCACTTCGGCAAACTGCGCCGCAAAGGGCGGAGGCGAAACCGGCGAAACGTAACTTGCCACGCCCATGATCTGTTCCTGATTGTTCTTGTGAAGGGTGTCCAGCGCAATTTCCGCAAGAGGAACGCTTTTACCGTCAGGCGCGACAGCCATTCGATTTACGAGTTTCATCTCTTCCGCCCTGTATACCTGTTTACTTGTGTACGTGTTTACTTCTTTGTCTGTAGCTCGATTCAACATCATCGCCGCCCGCTCTTTGATTCTCTCCGCCACGATTTGCGCGGCTTTCGTTGCGGCGGTTCCCGAAATGTATGTCGTTGAAGAGGCGTACGCGCCTTTATCAAAAGGCGTAAAGTCTGTGTCAGACGAATAGCAGATAATATCCTCGACGGGAACGCCCAGCACCTCCGCCGCCATTTGCGCCAGCACCGTATCCGACCCCGTTCCCAAATCCGTTGCGCCGACGAGCAAATTGAACGACCCATCATCATTCATCTTGATGGATGCGCCGCCCATATCGAGATAGGGAATCGCCGTTCCCTGCATTACGAACGCGACGCCAATGCCTTTGCGTTTGTAGGACAATTTGCCAAATTGTCCAACTTCCGTGGGCAAAATGGCATTTTGCCCTACATGCCACGATTCATTCCCAAATTTATCGTCCCATCCAATCGCCGCACGCCCCTGTGCAACGCATTGTTCCAACCCAACCGTGTGGATGATCTCCGGGCGCGGCTCGCGGCCTTCATTCCACGCCGTTGAAAACGGATGATATTCGCCGGGGTGAATCGCGTTCTTCAAACGGAAATCAATCGGGTCGAAGCCCATTGCGCGCGCAATCTTTTCCATGTGGCGGTCGAGCGGCCAATATCCCTGCGGCACGCCGTATCCGCGGAATGCGCCAGCAGGAGGCGTGTTGGTATAAACCACATCCGCATAGAATCGAATGTTGGGGGATTTGCGATACTCACCATCGCCAACGTACAATGCCATGGCCTTGTGACCTGTGTTGCCGGTCACGGTCAGCGCATGACAACCATACGCGCCCGTATCCGAAAGCGCGTACATCGAATTGGCCGTGATGGTTCCATCTTTCTTCACGCCAGTTTTCATCCGCACGCGCATCGGATGACGCGAACGCGCCGCGATGAATTCCTCTTCGCGGGTGTATTCGTAAATCACCGGCCGCTTGGTGGCAATCGTCAAATGCGCGGCCACGTCTTCCATCAACACTTCCTGTTTGCCGCCAAAGCCGCCGCCGATGCGCGGCTTGATGACGCGAATTCTTTTCACAGGCAACCCCAGCACGGGTGCGAGCATTCGTCTTACATGAAACGGAACCTGCGTGGACGTACGAATCACCAGGCGGTCGTCTTCATCCCAATAGGTCACGCAAACATGCGGCTCGATGTGCGCCTGCTGAACCTTCGGCACTTCGTATTCGGCTTCGAAAATTTCATCGGCTTCGGCGAATCCTTTCTCCACGTCGCCTATGTCAATGCGGATGTGCGCCGCGAGATTCTTCTCTGGATTGGAATCCGCAAAGTTGACATATTCCGGCTCATCATGAATGCGGATCGGACTCCCCATGGCCTGCCTCGCATCGAGGATCGGAGTCAGCGCCTCGTATTCGACCTCGATCAACGAAAGAGCCTTTTCCGCGATTGCTTCTGTTTCTGCGGCGACGAATGCCACACGGTCGCCCACAAAGCGGACTTTCTTGTCGAGCGAGAAAGTATCCAACGGCCCGGGGATCGGGTCGGATTGCCCGGCAGTGGAATACACCACGCGCGGAATATCCTGCCACGTCAACACAGCGGCGACTCCTTCGAGGGCGCGGGCTTTGCTGGCGTCTATCTTTTTGATCAATGCGTGTGCGTGCGGCGAATGCAAAACTTTCGCGTGAAGCATTCCGCGTTTTTCAAAGTCTGCGGCGAAGGCGGGCTTGCCCTGCACCAGTTTGACGGCGTCCAGTTTGATCTCCGGTTTGCCGACGGTTTGCCAGGTCTGTGTTTCGGGTGTGACAATCACTTTTGGCCGGACCAGGACCGAGGTCAAGGAGGAAGCGGGGGCGTCTTCTTGAGGAGAATCCTGTTTGGGCGTTCCGAAATCCCAATTGATGGAATCCCATGCGATGGGTTCGTCGCCCTTCATTTCCGCCGCGGCTTTCAACACGGCCTGCACGGGTTTGAGATAGCCGGTGCAGCGGCACAACACACCCGAAATCGCCTCGCGTACTTCATCCTCGCTGGGATTTGGATTTTTATCGAGCATGGTTTTCGCGGCGAGAA
>JBBIUO010000031.1:0-9316 GCA_037440205.1 Chloroflexota bacterium | reverse complement strand
CGCCTGTTTCGACGAAGGCCTTTTGCAACGGATGCAAACCATCGGTGATCTTCCAGCCTTGTTTGGGATGTTCGCCGAGCGCCTCGATGGTGGCGATGCTGTGACCCTCTGCCTGCGCCGCGAGAAGCGAACCTGCGTTGACGGGTTTGCCATCGAGCAAGATTGTATCTGCGCCGGAGAGCCCGCCTTCATCGCCGAATTTGACTCCGTGATAGCCCAGCCCGCGCAGCGCGGCGAGCAGGGTGATGGAGGGAGGCGTGTCAATTGTCTGTTCGATGCCGTTGATTTTGAGGGTGATGTTCATGGGGGATTCCTTTGTAGACAAGTACACAGGTACACAGGTACACAGGTACACAGGTACACAAGTACACAGGTACACAGGTACACAGGTACACAGGTACACAGGTACACAGGTGAGGGGCGAAATGGGTTACTTGAGTTTCGCCAGGATTGCGTTCCAATCTTTGCCGTTTGGCATGACGAAAAGACATTTGCCTTTGCTGAGTTCTGCCCATTTTTCGCCAATCGTGCGCTTCTCTTTTGAGTCGTCATTGCTCCAAAGGTGCTCGCCTTTGTATTCCACGACGAGAAATTTCCCATTGGTTAATTCGCAGACGAAGTCCGGGTAAAACTTGTCGGTGGCGGTTTGCAGCCAGAAGGAGAATTTGGGATGACCTTCGAGGTTGCGAATCCAGCGTTTCACTTTTGGATGTGTGTCCAGGAATCGAGCGCAATCGAATTCCTCACCTTGCGGTTTCAATTCACCGACAACCTGATAGTAGTGGTTCTTGAAATTGTGCTGATACAGCGTGTTGTTGGCGGGACAGGGATAATCCTCGGCCGGAAAGGTGAAACACTTTTCAGGCGTCACAACCAACTCGAATTCTTTCGTGGCGAAGAGAAAATCCTGATAGGCGTTTGTTTCCACCTCGCGCTGAAATTGTTCGATTTTGCGGCGAGCGGCTTCGCGCAGACGATATTTCTCCCGCCAAAGATCCTCCAGAGTCCAGCGGCGGTTTTCGAGCAGGCGCTCGACCATGCCAAAAAGGAAAACCATTGATTCGTTTTGCGGAATGGACTTGTGAGGGATGCTCCTGTCCAGCCAGTTTGCCAATGCCTGTTTGGTGACTCGCTGGTCGGAAGCGATTAGATAAGACTGCGTATGGACCTCGCGGATGAAATTGGATTTCATCTTGCCCGCGTCGGTGATGTCTATCTCGACGGTGATGTTATCGGGAGAGTCTTTCGGGAATTCTTCTTCGGAGAGATAGGGATCACATTTCGCCAGGGCGATGGGACGATCCATGAAGAAACTTTCATTGAATTGCTCCAGTAATTTGCCCTGTTTCACGGCCAACACTGGAATTGAAAACGGAGTCTTTTTGATTTCCCTCTGCGCTTCATCTTCTTCGGCGGGAATATTGAATAAGGGAGCATTCTCGATCAGCCACGGTTGATTGGTCGTGGAGCGGATCAGGTCTTTCGCCTCCTGCCGCTCGAAGCCGTTGTGCACCAGCGCGTCTTGCAGGGCTTTCGCCGTTTCGCCAAATTTCAACGAAGAGACATAGGCATAGGCGTAATTGAGTTCGTGATTTTCTTTCTTCACCACATTCGGCAGGCGCAAAACGCGGCCTAAAATCTGTTCGACCGCCGTGGCGGATGACATTTCAGCGACGCTGCAAAGGACATAGGCAAAGGAGCAGTCCCAGCCTTCGCGCAGGGCTTGCTTGGTGATGATGTAGCGCACGGAGCAATCTTCGGCGAGCAAATCCCCGTCGAGTTCGTATTCCTCGCCTGTCGCTTTTTTGATTTGATCTTCGGGAATTCGGTTGTCTTTGACCAAACACTCCTTGACCATTTCCACCGTGATGGAAGATTTTCCTTTGTAAGTCGGTTGCGCCTGCAATAGCAAAATGGGACGGATGTATTCGCCCGTCTTGGCTCGTTCGGCGCGGGCAAGTTTTTCCAATTCGTTGCGTTTGCCAACAGATTGGGCAATTGCGACGCGCCAATCCTGCTGGGTTTCAAGATAGATCGGGAGTTTGATCATGCCCTCGGCTTTGAGTTCCGCCGCCGAGACGGTATGGAGCACGTTGCTTGGATGCCCTTCTTTGGCGGGCGTGGCGGTGAACTCGATGATGCAGGAAGGCGAGAAGCGCGCCAGCGTGGTAAAGGACAGGTCGGTGCGGGCGTTGTGGGCTTCATCCACGATCACGATGGGACGGTGAAGCGCAAGCACGTTGGCAAGCGAACAGACGGGCGCGCCGTTTTCGTGCTTTTCCAGTTTCGCCAATTGCGGCGGTTTCAAATTCGACGGGAAATGCCCCATCAGCGAGCCGTTTTGCTCGTAAAATTTTCGGTTGGCTTTCTCCTCCACGCGGACGGCCTGCATGGTGGAGACGATGACCGTCACCCCGCTCAATTGAGATGGTTGGACAGACAGAGCCTCACCCATGTCCAAAACCGTTACATTCGTTCCCGTGGTTTCCAGCGCCTGACGGTACGGATGCTTTTTATTCCGCAAGGCCTGGATGGTTTGATTCAAAATGGCCGTGGAAGGGACCAGCCAAACGATCAGCGGCTCCTCAGTTTGCAGATATTCACGTGCGGCAATTTCCACCGAGTGCGCCGCGACCAACGTCTTCCCGCCGCCGGTGGGGAGGCGCAGACAAACGTAAGGCAGGTCGGGCAACTCAGGCGCGGGGTTGTAAGACAGGCCGACCCCAAAACGGTCAATGGTGATTTCGGTAAACGCCAGCGCGGGCTTTTTATACCTCACGCAGGCGCGGAAGAAATCGCGCAGGGAGTTGAGGGTGCGGAGCTGGAAATCTTTGAGTTGCATGGTTGTTAAGCCGCTTCTTTCAACGCGCGTTCCAGTAAATCGCCGACCTTGAGCTCTCCCGCCCATTTTCTCAAATAGGCAAGGTCGAGTTCGCCTGCGCGGGTTTTCAGCACGCCCAGGATATCGCGCCATTGACGGTCGGAAACTTCGCCGCCCATGCGATACCATTCCAGTTTGGAAAGAATCGTATCTTCGGGACTGGCAAATTTGGCGCTGACTTCCGTTTCAAAAGTGAATGCTTGCCTTTGTGCGCGGGCCAATTGGGATTTCAGAAAGGGGCGCGGACGTGGAATGAAAACGTCTACTTTGAACATGGTCTCGCGATGAATGATGTTGAAACTGGAGCGCCGCTGGATGGATTCGGCGATCATCTCATCATCCACGTAGAATTCATCCTGCAATGCCGTCACAAACGGCTTGAGATGTTCGGCGCCCATTTCCGCGACAATATCCGAATCCTGCGTCGTCCGCACCATGCCGTAAAGCGTGCTGGCGAGCGATCCGCCGATCAGGTAGGGGATTCCGAGTTTCTCGAAAACATCGGTCACTTTAAGCGTGACCTCGATGGGTTCATTTTGCATGGCTGGTTCCTCCAAATGCTTTTTGCGCCAGTTCTTCGCCAAGCAACAAATCGGCCAGTTTACGCCGCAATTCAGCCTGGCTGGCTTGCGGAAAACGCGAGCGCAGACCAGACATTGCCAACAGGCGCGCGGACGCGTTCAATTGCGCCAGCATGTTCATCTTGCGCGTGGGACTGGCCTGCCGCCACAACTGGATTTGCAGGGCTTCCATTTTTGGATTCGTGTCGGGAAATAACGCGCTCATGGATTCTCCAGCACAGACCTTAACTTACCTTGATCTCATACGGAACCTGCCGAAACGTGACGCCTAATTCGCGCAGGGTATTCTCGCCCAGCAGACAGCCGTTCCCGTAAATAACCTTCGCGCCGTCATGCTCGGGCAGGCTTGCCAACAATGAGCGCGTCAGCACGTTGCCGCCATCGCGGGACTTGTCTTTCATCACGCCGTTGTAGAGCAGGTAGACCGCCACGCCATTGTGAATGCCGAGCAATGGGAATTTCTTTTTGAATTTATCCGATAACGGCTGGCCCGTTTCGGTGAAATAAACATGCCGCGCCAGATCTTCAAACGACACTTCCTTCTGTATCTGCCCATCCGCATCGAACAGCGTTTCGCCAAGCGCGCAGAAACGAAAACCGCCGCCCAGACCTTCCTCTTTCCGCTTGCCGCCTTTCTGGTCTTTCCACTCATACCCCTGACTGACGCGCTTCAGCCGTTCGGCGGTGATGTTCTGGCAAATGTTCTCGTCCATCTCGATCAGAATGAAACGACGCTCCCCGCCATCTTCCTTGTTCATTTGTAAAACCGCGTGACCTGTCGTGCCGCTGCCAGCGAAGGAGTCGAGAATCAAGTCGCCTGGGTTGGTGGCGATTTGCAAAATTCTTTGGAGTAGACGAGTAGGTTTTGGTGTTTGAAATACTTCAGTAGCAATGGCTGAAATCTTTATCAACTCGGTTTTTGCTTCTTGATTGTCTCCAACCTCATCTCTAAACCAAATAGTTTTAGGTACATTACCCTCCTGTACTTCTGACAAGAATTTTTTCAAAGAAGGTACGTTGTTTCCGTTTTTTCCAAACCATACACGATTATCAGCAACAAATTCTTGATAACGAGTAGGCGAAGTCATCCAACAACGCCCACGTGGAGGATTTACCACTCGTCCTGATGGCACAGTAATTGGATAATCGTATGCTGGGGTATAAGTCTTTACTGAAAAATCGGCGGGCTTCCAAGCACCTCTAGGGTCATTGTCTGGATTTTTGTATCTTTCATCTTGTTCTTCTGTGCGTGGTAACAAATTTCTTTGCCATTGTTCCTTGCCCTTAGCATAGATTATGATATGGTCGTGGTCTTCTGAAAAATACCTTGCGTCATTTTGCGGCGAATATTTCTTTTGCCAAATGACATTTGAGACAAAATTAGTGCTTCCAAATATCTCATCCATGATTGAACGGGCATATTGCACTTCATTGTCGTCAATACTCATCCACAAACTGCCATCCTCGCGCAACATCTCGCGCAATAACACCAGGCGCGGGTACATCATGCACAGCCATTTGTCATGTCGGCTGAGGTCTTCGGTTTCCGAGCCAACCACTTTGCCCAGCCATGCTTTCATTTCGGGGCTGTTAACCGCGTCGTTGTATACCCAGCCTTCGTTGCCCGTGTTGTAGGGCGGGTCAATGTAAATGCACTTCACCTGTCCCGCGTAGTGAGGGAGCAGGGCTTTCAAGGCCAGCAGGTTGTCGCCTTGCACCAGCAGGTTGTCACTCTCGCCGACCGACCGCTTTGGGTCACAGCGCAGGAGGTGGAAGGGAACTTCCTTGTGATGGTTGACGACGGCGTCTTTGCCGATCCAGTGGAGGGTGGGCATAAGTCTCGGTTTATCCTTTATCCATTTCGCGAATCATTTTAAGCGGTTTTTCAAAGTTTCCAAATGGGATAACGGTTTCCCAATCGGTCAAGGAAATCCTGTATGCCCTGCCTTGAGACAGTCTTCATTTGAATTTCTCCACGTGCTTCACGAGACGTTCCGCCGCGTGTTCGTACGTTCCCATCCAATTGATTCGCTCGCCACTCAAAACTTGGTGACGTTTTCCCAATTGCACGAGGGCCTGATTGGAGTCTGCTTCATGCAAGATGCCCAACTTCTCCGAAAACAAGTCAGGCAACCGAGTTTGCTCGCCAAAGATTTTGACTAATCGCTCCCAATACTTCTTTTGAAGAAGCGCGGAGGCAGTGTAGTAAAAGCGAAGATAGAGTTGATCCGATGGCGAGAGCCGTTCATCCGCCTCGACCACTTCCTCCGCAAATTCGGGATGGCGCAGGAACAGCGGAATCAACGACAGCCGCACGCGCGCGTCCTCACTCTGCGCCAGCGCCGCGATGAGATGGACAGGGTCGAGCAACGGTTTGGGGGTGAGTTGTCTTCCCATCAGGAATCGTACATCCCGCGCCCAGAGTTCGGACACGAGTTGATCGTCGGTAGGCGGGAGAGTGAGAGTCATGTTTCTATTTTATCGCAGGCGGATAGGCTGTCCAATCGGGTGATATTAATGGACGTCAACTTTTGTTTTCGGCTGTTCGTAGAATGTCACGCCAACCCGTCGAATGTGAGCGACGAGATCGGGATTCCCGATGTTTTCAAAGATTGAAAGGTCAATTTTGTAGGGCAGAAGCAGGTCGTCGAGTTCGCCCATGAGTTTTAGCAGAAGCTGATGCGTCAGCCTGCCGCCTTGCATGGTCAGGTCAATGTCAGAGCCGTTCTTGAAGTTTCCCTTGGCCCGCGAACCATAGACAATGACTTTCTCCACTTCGGGATATTTGGCGAAAACACCGCTTATCTTTTCAATGGTGGATTCTTTCAAGCCGAATTTCATGATTGTTCTTCCTTCAACCTGTTCATTGTATTTTCCAGGTCTTCAAATTCGGAAAAATAGACATGGGTCACGGAGGAAACGATTTTTGCACCTGTGGCCTCATCGTACGTGTGCGTGGTGAGGTTGCGACTCTGGATCATTTCCATCCATGCTTCGCTATTCCCGATCAATCCTGCTTTTGCGGCTTCGCGGGTGGCGTCTTTGGAGCCGTACATTTTTTGCACCCCGCGCTCTTCCAGGAAATCCTTCAAGGTGTTCCATGCCAGTTCGTGAGTGTATTCAAACGATTGGATCAAGCCCTGTTCTTCAAGTTTTGTGAGCTCACGCTGTTGCGCAAGATCCACCGCCTCGCGCAGTTGGGAAAGGGCTTTTGTGAAATTAGCGAATCGCTGAATCCAACGAGTATCTTCTGTCATGGAAATTCCTTGCCGTAAATATTTTGTGCGAATTTGCAGTTTGGGATCAGATTACAACACCTTCGTCACCTTCAACCCAACTTTTGATCCTTCAATCGCAGACTGCGACCCGATCACGGCCATTGCCTCGGACTTCGCCGCTTTTTCCAGCGCTTCGCCGAACGCGATAAAGTCTTCGCCGTTGGTGGAGAGAATCTCGTCGCGTTTCTTTTGGAGCATTTCATCTGTCTTGCCGGTCAGGTGGCGCATCATGGACGTGTAACCTTTGGCATCAGGCAGTTGATAGGCGTCGAGGTCGCCGATGGCGGCGATGATGGCTTTGGTCAATTCGCTGTCGTTGAGGGCGGTGGAATCCAGGTTCTTCAAATATCCAGCCGCGCCATCGTAATTTTTGAGCGTGGCATCGAGATTCGGGTCACGGTAGGAAAGGAAGGAGAACACACCCGTGTTTTCGTCAAAGACGCAGAAGCCGCCATACGCGCCGCCCAGCACGCGGATCTTTTCCCATAGGTAGGCCATGCGCAAATATCCTGTGACCACGTCAGCGGAACCGTCGAACTCGTAACCGAGGTCATACAGGTTGGCGGCCTTGCCCACGTAGTTGACCTGTGCCGGAATGGTCAGGCCTTCCTTTTCGGGGCTGGCCTTGATATCGAACGGCTTGAGAGCCGCTTCCTTGTCTGGCAGGGCGAAGATGAAATTTTCGAGGCGTGGCTTGAAGGCCGCCCAGTTCGCCGCATCGAGAGTCACGTTGCAGATGAGCGACCTGCTGTTGATGAGCGCATCGCGCATGGCTTCGAGTTTCTTCAACACCGACGGCCATTTTTTATCAATGTCTTTGGCGAGTTCGCGCAGGGCAAAGAGATAGCCGATGCCGCTCATCTGGTCATTGACCCAGCCTGAGCCGCCGAATTGCGCGCGCAGGCGGCGGTTGGTGAAGATGTGTCCGCTCGGCACCAGCGCGGATTCGACGCCCGATTTTTCCTCCAGCACGATCTGTTTGAGCCGCTCGCGGTTGTCGAATTTTGTGGTGAGCAAAATATCCTTCAGGATGTTCAGCAATTCCGTGGATTGACTCACTGTGGCTTTGCCGCGCATGAACAATTTGCTCACGTTCTCTTTCGACCTGTAGGCTGTTGTGCTGACCGCTTCGCCCCAGATTCCGCCTGTGCTTTTTCCGATTCGCTGAGAGAGTTTGACGTAATCTTCGGTTTCCGTTCCCATTTCGAGCAGGGCGCGGGCGAAGATTTCGGTCAGCGGCAGGTATTCCTGCGGCATGGCGTGCAGATCAAAGCCGAGATCGAGGTAGACGATTCCGTTCGTGAACAGGTCGTGATACAGCACTTGCGTGTCCTGCACCTGGATGGATTCGATGGGGATGGTCTTGTTATTCTTTTCGAGGTCTTTCAATTGCAGGAACGGCAGGGTGGCAAGCGCCTCGGGCGAATTGGGCGTTTCCTGCATGAGTTTGAGTTGCTTCGTATTTTCCACCAACTCTTTGATCTGGTCCTTCGTCAGCGATTCGCGGACTTTCTCCAGTCGGGTTGTCTCCTCTTCCTCGAGACGGCGAGCAAGCTCGGGGTCGGGTTTGAGGCGCAGTGTCGTTCGGTGGACGTTATCCAGTAAATGAGTCTGAATCAGTTTTTCGAAATAGCGCGGATCGGCGGCGAGTCGTGATTTGATTTCGTTGATCGTTGCTTCGAAGCCGAGAAGTTTGAACGGGTCTTCGTCGTCGTGAATCCAGGTGGTGAGCACACGGCGCATGAGCGCGATGCCGCGCGGATAGGAGCCCGTGTTGTTTTCGCGCAGACGGAATTCCATGGTGTTGACCGCCGCCGCGATCATGTCGGGATCAATGCCGTCGCGCGCAAGCGATTCGAGCGTATCGAGAATCAATCGTTCGATCTTTCTTGCGTGGCGGGCGCGCGTGCCTTTGAGTCCCGTCGAGAAGATGATGTGACGAAGTTCTGTTTCAAGGCCGATGCCGGCAAGGTCTTCGCCGAGACCCGAATCGAGCAATGCCTTTTTGAGCGGCGATGCCGGCGTGCCGACGAGAATGTGGCCGAGCATACGCAGGCTGAAATTCAACACGGGGTCTGTGGTGTCCGGCAGTTTCCAGTTGACCACGAGATAGTTTTTCTTTTCGATATCGGTGTCGCTGCCCGCGTCGTAACTGTGTTCGACCTTCTTCGCGCGTTTGAACGGCCTGGCAGGCTTCACAACCGATTTGACTTTCTTCCGCTTGTACGATTTGAGATATCCTTCCATCAATTTGAGCCGCTTGTCGGGATCGTCATTTCCGTAAAAGAAAATGAACGAGTTCGATGGGTGATAATGATTTTCCCAAAAGGCTTTGAAATCGGCGTAGGTGAGATCGGGAATGTTGCGCGGGTCGCCGCCTGAATCCACGCCGTACACATGCTTCGGGAAGAGCGATTCGAAAACGCGCGTTTCGAGCAGCCCCTCCGGCGAAGAATACGCGCCCTTCATTTCGTTGAAGACCACGCCTTTATAGGTCAGCGGTTCAGATGGGTCGTTGATCTCGTAATGCCAGCCTTCCTGCATCAGAGTCTTTTCGTTGATCAGCGGATGCAAAA
>JBBIUO010000030.1:8947-18740 GCA_037440205.1 Chloroflexota bacterium | reverse complement strand
TTATCTCCGCCCTTCAAAAGCGACTCGAGCCGCTCACCTGGTTTAGCATGGGATTGCTGGTTGCGACAGGTTTGTTCCAACTAAGCGCCAACCCTCATTACGACGGGTTTCTCAACATCAGCACACAATGGTCGCTGTCCATTCTCATCAAGCACAGCCTCGCGTTGATCATGGTTGTCGTCAGCGCCATCCAAACCTGGGAGGTCATCCCGGCCATTCATCGCACGTTGATGAAAAAAGAGAAAGCCAGCCCGGAGGAACTCGCCCGTTTGCAAAAGCGCGAGACGCTTCTATTGCGGGTGAACTTGATCCTCTCCGCGCTCATCCTCGGCGCGACCGCATTTGCAAGAGCATCGTAATAAATCTGTTCGTACGGCAAAATTTATTTTGCCCCCACGCAGGCAAGGTAAACCTCGCCGTACGGCAAAATTTATTTTGCCCCCACGCAGGCAAGGTAAACCTCGCCGTACGGCAAAATTTATTTTGCCCCCGCGCAGGCAAGGTAAACCTCGCCGTACGGCAAAATTTTTATAGTTTAATCACCTGCTGCTGCGCCGGTACGCCTGTCAAATCATAAGCCATCGCGCCGCTGATTTTCACGGGGACGATATCGCCCACCTTCGCCTTCCCTTCGATAAAGACCATGCCGTCAATTTCGGGCGCATCGCGGTAGGAGCGGCCAATGGAAATGTCGTTGTCGAATCCTTCCACGAGCACGTCCAGCGTTTTGCCCACATAGAATTGATTCACTTGAAGCGAGATGGTCTGCTGTAACTCCATCAGGCGCTGATAGCGCTCCTCTTTGACAGAAGCAGGTATCGGGTCGCCCAGAGGCGCGGAGGTCGTCCCCGGCTCGAATGAAAATTGGAACGCCCCCACACGGTCGAATCGAATCTCGTTCACAAAATCAACCAACGCCTGGAATTCCTCCTCCGTCTCGCCGGGATAGCCAACGATGAACGTGGTGCGAATCGCCAGGTTGGGAATCGCCGCGCGCATTTTGCCGAGCGTTTTGTACACCCAATCCATGTTGGACGGGCGTTTCATGCGATACAAGGTTTTGGGATGCGCGTGTTGGAGCGGTATATCGAGATAGGGCAAAACCTGTTTGCGCGTCGCCATCACTTCGATGAGCCGGTCGGTGACGTAGCCGGGGTAGGCGTACATCACGCGGATCCAATCCATGTCCGGCACGGCATCGGTCAATTGCTCGAGCAAAATGGCAAGACCATCCTTCATGCCGAGGTCGTGACCGTAATCGGTTGTGTCCTGCGCGATCAACACAAGTTCGCGCACGCCGGCGTCGCGCAATTGACGCGCTTCATGAAGAATCGCCTCAACGGGACGCGAAACCGCCGTGCCTTTGATGAGCGGAATGGCGCAAAACGCGCACGGGCGCCGACAGCCATCCGCCACTTTGAGATACGCGCTGGCACCGGCAACGCTGGCTCGTAACGTGTCATGTTCATCCACGCCGACGGTTGCCGCTTCCGGCAAATGATAGATCGGTTCGGGATGCTTCCCTTTGCGAGCTTCCTTCACCACCTGCAGAATATCCATCCAGCGGCGCGTGCCGAGAATGCCGTCAACGCCAGGCACTTTCTGCGCCACTTCCACACCGTAGCGCTGAGTTAAACAACCGGCGGCGATCAATACTTGACCGTCGCGTTTTGATTTGGCCAACTCGCCCAGCACGCGGTAGGATTCTTTCTTTGCCGGGCCGATGAATCCGCAGGTGTTGACGATGAGCACCGAAGCCTTGTCGGGATCCTCCATCGAACGATAGCCATCACGGATAAGCAATTGCGCCATCGAATCGGAATCAACTGTATTTTTCGCGCATCCAAGCGAAACCAAATGAAATGTATTTTTTGACATGAGTCTTCCTGTAAAAAGCAACCACCACAAAGGGTCACGAAGGCATACTGAACACAGCCGTAAATTGCAGTCTTGGATTCAACGCAAAGTCGCAAAGACGCGAGGGAAAATTCCGCTTTGCGCCTTTGGGGCTTGGCGTTAATAAGCGCAATTTGTTTCCTTTGTGGTTAAAAAAGATTGGCATTCACATTACCCGCCATCCGGCGGCGTGACGGTTGGCGTGATCGTCGGAGTGATCGAAGGCGTCGGAGTATCCGTCACCAACGGAGTAACTGTCGGAGTCGGTGAGATGGTCGCGGTGGGTTCCGCGATTCCAGTGACCAAATACACGCGGCTGACCACCTCGCCGATGTTGCCCATCAAACCCAGGTCGCGCCCATTATACGTGACGCGCAAACCCGCGCCGTTGCCGGTCAAAACCGAAATCTGTTCCGCCGCCTCGAACAACTTCGTTTCACCCGGCGCAAAGCGGCCTTCAAAAGCCACCTCCCCATCCACCGAGATGCGGGCAAAGGTGCGTTCTATAGCATAGATACTCACCACCACATTCGCAGTGGAAGCCTCCGTTGGCGCGCTGACCGTGAGCAATGGATCGAACGTTGCGGTCTCCGCCGGCGGAGTGCCTTCCAACGTCGCAGTGGCCGCGCCAAACAACGTCGGCAGCGGCGTGCTCCCAAGCACTTCCACAATCGAAGGCGCGGTGACCTGTGCCTCGTTTTGCGAATTGACCACGCTCCCCACACCCCAAATTGCAAGCGCCACCAGCACGGCGATGATCAACACGCCGAAGATCAAATCGCCCGCGATGAAACTCCGCAGGGCCGGCATTGAAGTGACCACTTCCATCTGAATCTTTTCGCGTGGAATTTCGGCATACTTCTCGTGCCGCCGCGCCTGTAACGCATCCGCAAAACGCAGCAAAATGGCATCCACATCCAAATCGAGAAACGTCGCGTAATTTGCAAGCATCCCGCGCGTCTGCACAGGCGAGGGCAGTTTATCGAACGCGCCCTCCTCCAGCGCCTTCACAAACGCGGCGCGCAATTTGGTGTGACGTTCCACTTCCTCGAACGTCAGGCTGATCAACTCGCGGCGCGCGCGCAACTGTCCGCCAATTTCGGCAAAGATCACATCCGCGGGCTGGGTGGGAATATTCTGCTCCGGCTTCGGTTCGACGATTGGTTTTATTTCGGGTTTGCTTTTTTCGATGCGGGATCGGAAGATGTTCCCCAGCCTTGAAAGCAGACTCGGCTTCGCTTCTTCCTTGACCTCGGCCTGCTCCTCCTCAACTGGCAGAGTCAGCTCTTCGGCTTTGATCTCCGTCACGGGCGCGGGTTCGGTAGATTCTGCTTCGGGTTTGATATCCCTCCTCGGACGGCGACCAAGCCACGGCAGGATGCGACGCGAGGGCTTTTCCTCCTCCACATCGGTCAATGGAGGAAGTTCAGTTTCGGATAAATTGACCTGTGGCAGAGGTCCGCTCACTTCCTGCGCAGATTCGGAGGCCCGCCTTTGCAGTTCCGCGATCATCTCGTCAATGTTCAAACCGAGATACCCGGCGTAGTTGCGTAAAAATCCGCGCCCCTGCGCCGCGGAGGGCATGACCGAATAATCGTCCGATTCCAGCGCCTGCAAAAAGGCAATGCGAATGCGCGTTTCCGCCGACGCCCTTTCGAGCGTGAGAAAACGGGCTTCACGTTCCTGCTTCAATCGCTGGCCGATGGATTCAAACATGGTTGTATTTTACTGCGTTTCTTTTCGATGGCAGAACAGCGGCGTATTATAGCGGATAGTTTGCTATAAACGTTCCAAATTTCCGCTTATACTTGTCTCAAAGGAAAGAAGGCGATCATGATTTACCAAATCAAACAAAGCGACCTTCCCCAAAAATTATGGGATTTGATCGATGCGGCCTTGCGCGGCGAATCTGTCTTCATCGAACGCGACGACAAGGCGCTGGTGCAATTAATTCCGCTGAAACAGGTTTTTCATCCGCGCAAAGCGGGAAGCGCCAAAGGGCTGGTCGTCATGACATCTGACTTCGACGCGCCGCTCGATGATTTCGCCGCTTACATGCCATGAACATATTGCTGGACACACACGTTTATAAGATGTAGTTGAGGCAGATTATGAATCAACTGAACCGCATCACCTTCAATCCCAATATCATGGGCGGACGCGCCTGCATTCGCGGCATGAGAATTACAGTTTCCCTGATTTTGAATCTCATATCCAATGGAATGAATACGGCGCAAATCGTGGAAGAATACCCATATCTTGAAGAGGACGATATTCGTCAATCCCTGCAATACGCGGCGTGGCTGGCAAATGAGCAAATCCAAATCCTGGAGTTTTCACCTTCATGAAATTCCTTGCGGGAATACAAAAACGCCCTTTTTCGGAAGGGCGTTTTCGTTTTTATGCAATTGCGGCCAGGAGATTGCTCACCGCATGATTTGCCTGGCAAATCACGCTCGGCACAAGTGTCGGCCTATCGGCCTCGCAATGACATTGTTATTCTGCTGTGGCGGCTGGCGCTTCTTCCGCCGCGGCTTCTTCCTTTGCCTTGCGTCCGCCCCTCTTCGGCTTCTCTGCCTTTTCCTCTTCGGCGGGATGTTCCGTTACGCTTTCGGCTGACTCACCTTCGCGGTGGACGATGATCTTGAATTCGGGAACCAGGTCCATGGTCAGGCGGGCGTGCGCGGTGTATTCGCCGAGGTTGCGGATGGGTTGGATATCCACCTGCTGGCGTTTCACTTCATAGCGAACCTGTTCGGTGAGGGCGGTGGCGATATCCTGTGTGGTGATCGAGCCGTAGAGTTTGCCGGTGTCGCCGGCTTTGGCCGGGAAGGTAAGAGTGACATCCTTGATGAGGTCAGCAAGGCCTTTGAGTTCCTCGTTTTGCGCGACGCGGCGAATCTCAGCCTGAGCCTTGATCTTCTGCACCTGCTTCAAGGCGCCTTCGGTGGCGAGCACGGCGAATCCCTGCGGGATGAGGAAGTTGCGGCCATAACCATCGGCCACCTTCTTGATATCCCCGGCGCGGCCCAATTTGTAAACATCTTTCACGAGCATGACTTTCATTGTATTCAAGCCCTTTCTGGGAGTGATAGTCAGAACGAAGGGTACCACGTTCTGCGGGCGCAGATTGTACCATAAAGGATGCCTTTCTTGCCAAGCGGGGCAAATGCGATTAAGATAATGACATGTCAGGCCTTCCCATCAATCTCCGGCGCGTTGCGACATTTTTCGGGATCTTTGTTCTCGTCCTCGCCGTGATCGAATTCAACACACGTCTTGAAGAATTGAACCGCCTGAACGAACAACGCGATCAGGTGCGCGCCATCGCCACACAAGCCATGCAGACGCAGGTCGCACTTAATACCCAGGTGGCGTATGCAGAGTCCACGGCGGCGGTGGATGAATGGGCGCGCACCCAGGGACATTACGTGCAGGAGGGCGACCAGCCTGTCATCCCGGTCGGCCAGCCGGGGAGCGAGCCGGTGATCGTCCCCACCGCCATCCCAACACCCACCCCAATGCAAAACTGGGAGGTGTGGTGGAGTCTGTTTTTTAGTAACTGACGGCATGGAGCAGGGGCAACCCGTCCAGGCTTAACCGAATGCCGATCCTGCAAAGAAGGGTCCCCCCTGCGATGAAATCGTCCAAGGTGAGTTGGCAATCAGGGCGGGATGAACTGCAACGAAAGGATTACAACGTTATGCCAACTATTCCGAGATAATGAATGTAACATCATTGCCTGCCTCGAAAGCATTTCCCTTTCCAGACAATGACACCGCGCAGAGAGGCCGGCAGACGTAACGTTTATTGATAAGGCGTCATCCAAGGTCAATCATGTATCCCGGCTCGCTTCCTTATGCGCTGTCCCTGCTTGTGATTGCCATTCTTACCGGGGGGATAGGCATTTACGCATTTCACCATCCAAAACAACCCGGAGCGATCATCTTTGGCTGGATGATGTTTTCCATGGCGGCCTGGAATATCCTGTATGCCGTTGAAATTGCCTCCCCCACTTTTTCCGGGAAACTCCTGGCGGGGAAATTGGAGTATATCGGCATCGCATCCCTGCCGTTGCTGTGGTTTGCCTTTGCGCTGGAATACACCGGTCACGCGAACTGGCTGACCCGGAACAGGCGTTTCATCCTCATCGGATTCCCCATCGAGACAAACACGATAGCAGCCATCACACATAGAATGATTTTCATCGCTTGATCTGGGTGGAAATAAGCCTCGACCCGCACGGGTATCCATCTCTCCTGGTGACACGACACGGTCTCTGGTTTTGGGCGCACACGGCCATTTCCTACGTTCTCATCCTATCCGGGATTGCCCTGTACCTGAATGCCTTCGTCCATTCGCACCGAATTTTTCGATACCAGATGAGCGCGATGGTGATCGGTTCGTTCGTGCCGCTGGTTGTGAACGCCGTCACCCTGGCGTTTTCGATTCCATTGCATGGTTTCGATCTGACTCCCTTTACGTTTGCGTTCTCCGGCGTCCTCCTTGCGATTGGACTTTTTCGATATAACCTGATCAACCTGTCCCCCATTCCCACAACGGTTGTCATCGAAAACATGCGCGACGCGGTCATTGTGGTGGACGATCACAAACGGGTGGTGGATATAAACCTCGCTGGCCGAAACTGGTTCAAGGTCGGGGATGAAGCGATTGGTCGCAATGCGCGCGAGACGCTGGGGCAGATTGATCCGATCTGGCAGTATTGGGAGAGCGAGGAGGCGCACATCCAATTGGAACTTGGCGGGGGCGGTCAGCGCCGGTGGCTCGATCTGGGAATCTCCCCCCTGCGAAACGCAGGCGGATATTTGCTTGGCCGCATCATCATCGGGCGCGACAGAAGTTATGAACAGGAGTTGTTAACCGCCGAACATCGCCGCGCCCGGCAAATCGAGGTGCTTAACACCATCACCCGCTTTGCCCTTGAATCCTCCGATCTTCACGAAGTGCTTCAGAAACTGGCGGATCAGCTGGGAGCGCTGCTGGATGCCGACGGTGCATTCATCACCCTCTGGGATGAGGCGGGGCAACGGGTCGTTCCGGCAAGCGCCTATGGCGGATACCGCGAAACCTACCGGAACATGAAAATAGAACCCGGCGACAATACCCTGACCGCATCCGTCCTGCGCGAAAAACGTCCGCTTGCCGTGGAGGATGTGCACGATACCCCCTTCATGGATCCAAAGTTCGCATTGGATGTGCCAACCCGGTCTGTGCTCGGACTGCCGTTGATCGCAAACGGAAAGGAACTGGGCGCGGCGTTGATCAGTTTCAATCAACCCCACCAGTTCACTCCCGAGGAGATCGCCATCGGGGAGCAGGCCGCCGCCCAGGTGGCGCTGGCTTTGAACAAGGCCCAATTGCTCGATATTATTTCCCATCGGGTGGTGCAGTTGTCCCTTTTGCAGGAGGTCAGCATTCAAATCGCTGAAAGCCTGGATGAAAGGGAAATATGCGAGCGCACCGTCCAGGCCATTGTGAATGTTTTCGGCTACGACGAAGCGGCCATCTCCCTGCTCATCGGGCATGAATTGGAACTGACTGCGGTCGGCGGCATCGTGGATTTTGGATATAGCGTCGGCTTTCGTCAAAACGTGGGGCAGGGCATCATGGGGCACGTGGCGGAAATCCGCCAGCCGTATTTTGCAGGCGACATCACCCATGATCCATATTATTATCATCCCACACGCATGGGAACCGGCTCGGCGTTGGGGACCCCCATCCTGCACGAAGGGAACCTGCTTGGGGTGGTCTACGTTCAAAGCGCTCCCCCGAACCCCATCTTTCACGAAGATACGATGACCATGCAAACCCTGGCGAGTCACCTTGCCATTGCGATTCAAAAAGCCCGCCTCTATGCAGATGCGCACGAGCACCTGACCAGCATGACCACCCTGCAATCCGTCACACAGACGGTCACCTCCTCGCTGGAACTCGATCATATTTTTAGAACAGTGGTCCAATTGCTGAAGGAGACGTATGGCTACAGTTACGTCAGCATCTACCTGCTGGATGGCATAACCTTGCGGCTCGGGGCGCAGGCGGGATACCCGGAAGAACTTGTCATTCATGAAATCCCAATCGCGCGTGGGATCAGCGGGCGGGCCGTTCGCACCCGGCAAACCCAATACATTCGCAACGTAAGAAACGATCCGGCGTTTCTGGTGGCATCCTATGAAGTGGAAAGCGAGATCTGTGTGCCATTGCTGAAAAACGACTCCGTCCTCGGGGTGCTCAACATCGAATCGACATCCACCCGCCCGCTCACGAAAAAGGACAGGGATCTGCTCATCTCCTTCTCGAGGCCGGTGGCCATGGCCATTGACAATGCCCACCTTCATGCAAAGGTCAAATCGCTGGCGCTCACCGACGGCATGACCGGGCTGGTCAACCGCCGCGCCTTCGATCAATATCTCGAAGTGGAAATCAACCGCGCGGAACGTTACGGCCACCCGCTCTCGCTCATCATCATGGACATGGACTCTTTCAAAGAATACAATGACATGTACGGTCACCCGGCCGGGGATGAGCGTTTGAAGGCCATCGCAAACATCCTGCTCGAAAACGTCCGCGACCCCGATGTGGCCGCCAGGTATGGGGGCGAAGAGTTTGCCGTCATCCTGCCGCATACCACAAAAGAAGGCGCGCTATCCCTGGCGGAAAGACTGCGCGAAATTGCCGAGGACCAGGCGCCCGGCGAACCTCTTAACCACTCCTACATTCCCGGCTACACCATCAGCCTGGGAGTCGCCACCTTCCCATACGATGGCCTCACACCATCCGCGCTGTTACGCGCCGCGGATAATGCCGAGATGAGCGCCAAACGCCTCGGAAAAAACCGCGTCCACCCTGCAGAAACTTCGGAAAACCTCCCCAGTGAATAGACTTGACCTCTTCCCAATCACCACCCAACTGAAGAATGATTCCCTTGAGATCGCCGGGCATGATCTCGCCTCCCTCGCAGATCGTTTCGGGACTCCGCTTTATATCTATGACCGCGCCACGATGGATCATGCGGCAAATGGATATAAAACCGCCCTCGCTTCGCACTACCCGAAAACTGGTTCTGTTACCTATGCGGGAAAAGCCTACCTTTGTAAAGCCATTGCGCAATGGACTCAGGAACATGGTCTCTTTGTGGATTGCACCGGCGAAGGGGAAATCGCCATCGCCATCGCAGGTGGAGTTGCCTGTGAACACATCCTCGTGCATGGGGTAAACAAATCTCCCGCCGACTTGAAGTCGGCGCTACAAAATGCGGGGACAATCGTTGTTGACAATCTCACAGAATTGGAGAGGATCCGTACACAAGTAGACAGGTATACAGGTATACAGGTAGACGCGGATACTTCGACACCCGACCCCCGCCTCCCGTCACCCATCTCCCGCCTTCCATTGCTCTGGCTTCGGCTTTTGCCCGGCGTGGCTGTGGATACCCACCACGCGCACACGCAGACCGGCCAGCATGACAGCAAGTTTGGCATGACACGCGAAGAGATTTTGGAAGCGGCAACATTTTGCAGGGAAAATAACCTGCCGTTGAATGGAATCCATTTTCATCAGGGGTCGAATTTTCGAGATCCGTCTCCATTGAAAGCGGCAATCGAGATTGGGCTTGAGATTGCGAGGGAAATCGGGTTTTCGAGTGAATGGCATTTCAGCCCCGGCGGCGGATGGGGTGTGGCGTATCACGAAGACGAACTTCCTCAACCCGATGTAAACGAGTATGTGCGCGTGATTGCAGAGAGTGTGATCGCGGGCTGTCAGGTTCGCGGGCTTCCCCTCCCCCATTTGCACTTGGAACCGGGGCGCAGTCTCGTTGCGCGGGCGGGCGTGGCGGTCTATCGCGTGGGGGCGATCAAAAGACGCGGTGACAAGG
>JBBIUO010000030.1:0-8912 GCA_037440205.1 Chloroflexota bacterium | reverse complement strand
GACGGCGGCATGACAGACAATCTGCGTTACGCCATGTACGGGGCGAGATATTCCTGTTTGCCGGTATCAGGCGTCGGGTTGGAACGAAGCGGGGCGGTTTCCATCGCCGGGCCGTTTTGTGAGTCGGGAGATGTCGTCATCGAAAATCTGCCCATGCCGAACATCAAGGAAGGGGATTTGATCGCCATCCCGGCTTCGGGGGCGTATCAGTTGAGCATGTCGTCGAATTACAACGGTTCGAGGAGGCCTGCGGTGTTGTGGCTGGAAGAGGGAAGCGCGCGCTTGATCCAACGCAGGGAAACGGTCGCCGATCTATTGATGCGCGACGAAGGAATCTAATCCCTGTCAATTCCCAGGGAAAAGAACGCCTCCACAATGCGCGGGTCAAATTGTTTGCCCGCACGCTCGAGGATGTAATCGGCAGTTTTCTTCCTGGACCATGCGTGGCGGTATGGGCGGTCTGAAGTCAGCGCATCCCACACATCCACAACTGAAAAGATGCGCGCGGAAAGCGGGATCTCCTCGCCTTTTAATCCGCGCGGGTAGCCTTCACCGTTCCAGTGTTCGTGGTGGCAAAAGGGAATGTCGAGAGCGGCCTGTAAAAACGGGATGGAGGAAAGCATATCGTGAGCATACTGCGTATGCTGCTGCATGATCTTGCGTTCCTGGGCGGTGAACGGGCCGGGCTTGTGCAGAATGGAATCGGGAATCCCCATTTTGCCAATATCGTGCAAAAGCGCCCCCCGGCGAATATGAACCAGTTCGTTTTCAGGGATATTCAACGCGCGCGCGAGTTGGAGGGTTAATTCGGTCACGCGGCGGGTGTGGCCTTCGGTCAATTCGTCACGTAGTTCGAGGGCGCGCGCCCAGCCTGCGAGGGTGTTATCGTAGGCCAGGGCAAGTTCTTCGGCTTGTTCAAGCGTTTTCTCGAACAACGCGGTGCGATGGATGGCATTGCCGGCCATTTCGGCAATCGCCGTCAGCAGGCGGATCTCGGTCTCAGTGAACACGCGCCGCTCGTTCAACCAGACATGCAGTACACCGACGACCTTGTCGTGCGCGCGCAAAGGCAGGGAAAGGCCGCTGTGGATATCGCGCAGGCGTTCCGCTTCAAGGGGCAGGATGACTGTCACAGAATCGTTTTGCAGGTCGTCTGTAAAATACAATTCGCCGCTTTGCGCCACACGGCCTGTGATGCCTTCCCCTATGCGATGACGAAGCGCGGATTCCGAATCAAGGAGGACATCGCGGTCCTGTTCCGCTTCATACCAGCCCGAGGAAACGAGTTCGCCGCTTTCCGCTTCCAGCAGGAAGATCGAACCGCGTGCGGCATGAACGGCCTTCGCCGCGTGCCGTGTGATGAGCGGGATCATCTCGGCCAGGTTCGACGCCGCGCGCAGGGTGGTGGAAACAGCGGTCAATGCCTCCAGTTCGGCGGTGTGGCGCTGGAAGTTTTCCTCGGCCTGTCTGCGCTCGGTAATATCCTGCAAAATCACGGTGAAGAATTTCCGCCCGTTGACGACATTCTGCGAAATGAATGCCTCCATGGGGAATTCCTCGCCGTTGGCGCGCAAGCCAACCAGGGAATCCATCGTTCCTTTGGAGCGGTTTGATATGCCGGTCTCGGAATATCTGCCGACATGCTCCAGGTGAAGACCACGGTAGCGTTCGGGGATCAGGCGGCTCAAATGCCGGCCGATGATTTCGGAGGCCGGCCAGCCGAATACTTTTTCGGCGGAGGGGTTGAAAAGAATGACTTGCTGATCCTCGTTGACGGTAATGATGGCATTGATCGCCGTGGTGATGATGCCCTCCAAACGGGACCGGCTCTCGCGCAATGCCTCTTCCGCTTGTTTCCGTTCGGCCAATTCCTTCTGAGCCGCCTCATAAAGCCGGGCATTTTCGAGCGCAACCGACGCCAACTGCGCGAACTGGCGCAAGATATCCATATCGCCCGCTCCAAAGATGCGCCCTTCTTCCAAATAATCCAACATGATTACGCCCACCACCCGTTCCCCGGACGTAAGCGGCATTGCCGCCGATGCGCGGAAAATATCGTGGGAAGGATCAGGTTTACGCCCGGCCCAGGCGTGATAATCGCTCACCGTCATAGGCATCCCTGTTTGCCAAACCTTTCCGCTCAGTCCCTCCCCGGACCGGATGCGGACGCCCAGATAATTCTTTTCAATCCCAATGCCCACTCGAAGAACCATTTCGGTTTCGCCAGGCTCAACCAGCAAGACTGCCCCATGCGATGTGCCCACCAGTTCACCCGCCCGAATGACAATGTTTTCGAGCAAGTCCAATAGATCGAGCCGGCCGATCAAACCCAGTGTGGTGGTTTGCAAAGCGACCAGGTATTGGTTTTGGCGGAGCAATGCTTCCTCCGCCCGCTTGCGTTCTGTGATATCACGATAATTGACGACGATTCCCGCAATATACGGATCGTCCAGCATGTTGTGGCCGGTGACTTCAAAATAGCGCCATTCGCCGTCTTTGCGCTGGAGACGATAACTTGCCGTTCGCACCGCGCCCGGGGTTGACGCGCCCTCCGAAAAGATTTCCATCAACCCGGGCAGGTCGTCGGGGTGAATATGAGTGAACGCGCTGATACCCACATTCTCACCAACCGCAAAGCCGGTCAGCCGTTCCTCCGAAGGCGCAAGGTAGCGGATGATCCCCTGCGCATCGAGAATGGCCACCCCTTCGGCGGAGTTTTCGATGAGGGCGCGAAAGTGCGCTTCGCGCTGTTCCAACTGGTTGTAAAGCCGGGCATTATCAATGGCCACTGCCACCTGGTCGGCGAGGGCAAGCGCCAGATGGATCTCTTCGGGTTTGAATTCCCGGCGCGGGTCGAACGAACACAATTCCGCCATTCCCAACGGAGAGTCGTGGACACGCAACGGGAGCAGAAGGGACTTAACGTAGCCGTAGCGCCGCAGGTAGGCCACCTCGGCGGGATCGGCTTGCGGGTCGTCGGCGCGGATGACGACGGGGATTCCGCTGAACATGACCTGCGCCGATACAGGGTAGTCACCCAAACGATAATGAAACCCCTCGTCGGGTGAATAATCCACTTTCCCATCGCGGGAGTAACGGGCCGAGGTAACGATGGCGCGCGTCTCGGGGTCGTATTCTGAAAGATAACAATCGTCCACGTTCAAAATGCCCGCCATGGAGGTGACGGCCTGTTTCAAAACATCCTTCAGTTCCAGGCTGGATGAAACAGCCTGCGCCACAGCAAGCATGGTCGCCAGTTCGGATTCGCGCCGGCGCGTTTCCGCGAAAAGCTGTGCGTTTTCGATGATGCTTGAAGCCTGCGCGGCCATGGCCTGCGCCAGGCGGATCTCAGATTGTGTGAATTCGCGCCGGCGGCGGCTTTCCCAAATCTCCATGTCGCCCAGCAATTTCCCGCGCGAGAAGATCGGGATAAAGAGCATGCTTTGAATGCCGTAATCCATGAACTGGCGGCGTTCCATTTCCGTCAGGCGCGGATCATCCCCTTGCAGGGTGACGACCTCCCCGCCAAACATGGCGTGCATGACGGTGGGATAATCGCTGATCTGGAAAACCACGCCCATATCCGATTTGCGCTCAGCCTCGGCCGCTCCCTCCGCCCAATACTCGGCCAGGGTGGTCATCGTCCCTTCGGCTTGATTCACGGAGATCATATAACTGCTGGTTGCATTCAATCCGTCGGCGATATGATGGGCAAGCGAGTGAAGCAGGGCGGGCGGATCGAGCAGGCTGGCGGTCATCTCCTGAAGGGAGGCGTACAGCCGGCCGAGTTCGGCGGCCTTGACGCGCATTTCGATGTTCAACCGCTCGTTCTCCTGCGCCACATCAAGGTTTTCCAGCGCGTAGGCCAGGTCGTCAGCCAATTCGGTCAGGAGTTTCACCTCCTCCGAGTCGAATCGGCCCGCGGGAGTGGCATGGACAACGGTGAGCGCGCCAAAAGCCTGATTGGCGCGCAGAAGGGGCAATGTCACAGAGACGCGCTGCGGATAGCGCGGCAAAAGCGGGCAGGTGAGACAGGCATCCGGGTCGGAGCCGCCGGCATAAAACGGAATGCGCTGGCGCAGGGATTCTGCGGCGCAAACCGGTCCGTGCTTTTCGTCGTCGAGGCGCAGGGCAAATTGTTCGGCGGTGATTTCCTCGCCGGCTGAAGCGACGAGACGCAACGTGACATTGTCTGCATCCAGCAGGCCGATCCAGGCGAAGGAATAACCGCGTCCTTCGATGAGAATTTCACAGATGCGCCTCAACAGCCGCATCTGATCCCGTTCGCGCACGATTAACTGATTGACATTGCTCAGGGTGCGCAACACACCGCCAAGGCGTTGCTCACGGCTGAGGGTTTCACGCGATTTTTCCAGGCTGTGTTCCAGCGTGCGCAGCAGATAGGTGATGGAGACCAGCGCGGCGATGCTCAGGGCCAGGAAGACGATGGTTCCGCTTACCCACGCGCTTCCGTCCATGGAATTGATCTGGCGTTCGGCAGGCACGACAATCACCCCCGTCACCTGAAGCCAGCCGATTGCGGTAAGGGTCAACAGGCTTCCGCCGAGAACGATGAGGCTGGCCCGCAAATCAAACAGAATGGCCGAGAGGACGATCAATGCGAAGAAAAAGATGCGTCCATCGCCACTGAGGGAGGTGAGAACCAGCCCAACCACGCCGATGACGTACAAGGTGAAGAGAAACAGTCCCGCACGCAAGTCGTAGTGCAATTTGCGATTAAACGTGATAACGGCCAAAATGGCTGTGACCCCGATGTAAACGGCAATCACTGAGACGGCCAGGGCGAGAGGGTTCTCGAGTCGGTCGGCTTCAACATGATATGTCTCGACGACATTAAATATCCCGCCAGCCAGGGCAAACAGCCAGATGACAAAGATTCCGCGCAAAATTCCATCCAGGATGCGCATACGCCAGTCGCGCAGTTCGTGCGTGGAAGACGGGACAACGTTGGAATACAAAAAGGGAAAACGAAGCATGGACAGCCGCCAAAAGTTTTTTTCGGGTTAACACCGCAGACTACGAAAAGAATTGTTCTTCATTATACATCCCACATGCCAGCGGAGAAAAATAAGCCGACTCGCGGGGTGTGCTAAAAAGTCGTTAGGTGTGTCCGCTCCCTGTGCCGGGGACGGCGGCTTGAGCCCGTTGGCTGACAACATTTGAGCGCTCCCCACATGACGCGCGAAGGACGCGAGCAAGCCATGATGTTCCTGCGTCCCGGTGAAGTGTTTGGAGATATGGCCGTCTTCAGTTGAGCCGCTCACTGAAAACGCTCGAAGCGTGGAATGCCACAGCGTAGAAAAAGCCCATAAAACGGTGGCAGGCCGGGGCTTGTCGTGAGCCGTTGCCGTCGTGCGGAAGATCGTGTCGAAGAGTCGAAGAGTCGAGCGTAAAGTAAATGTGTGATTTATGTCACAGAAATTTGACGGAACTTGTGTAATAATTCACACAACGAGTTCCCTCGGAAAGGGTTGTATTAATCAAATCCATAAAAAAGGAGAATGCCATGAAAGACACGATCTTCCTTCTGCTCACCGGCTTGATCGCCGCGTACCTGTGCTGGTATTTTTATCAGCGCTACACCCTGAACAAAGCACTGCATAATCTCTACTACTTGATGGGATTTGCAGTGCTTTTGATTTCGGGGCTTTTGTTGATATTCCTCGGCCTCGGCATCCTCGCTTCGCCGTACGTGCTGACAGTTGCCAGCCTGATCCCATTGGGCATTTCCATGGGGTTGGCGGAGGATTATTTCCCGAACTGGAAAACTTACTTCAAGTGGTTCGCGGCGATTGGGTTTCTGGCGATTGCCATTACCAGCATCGCAGGCATGGACATGTTGAAGAAAATCGCCGTTCCGCTCTTCCACGGCGTGGCGGGGCTGGTGATCTTCCTCGGCCCGTTCTTTGCGAAGGGCGCGCCGAAGGGATTTTGGTGGGTTGGCATCGGCGGCTTGCTGATCGGGCTGGGCGGCATCGCACTGGCCTTTATTTCCGTCGGCAAGCAATTGCTGTTCTTCAGCCCATCGTTCGTCATGCTGATTTTGACTCCCCTGCTTTTCCTGATGGCTGGCGCGTTTGCGTTGGGATTTGCGAAAAAGGGATGATTGGAGACTAGAGATTGGAGATTGGTAATTGGTAATTGGGCAACCAAATCTCCAATTACCAATCTCCAATTACCAATTACTGCTTACCCAGGGATTGCACATGAAAGATAGATTCAACTACCTCTTCAACTCCACCAAGGGACTCATCCTCGTTGCCATTGCAATGATCTCGGTGGTGACTGCTGTGTGGGGCATGTTATCGGGGCCGATGGCAGAGATGGGCGTGCGCGAGATCGTCATCAAAACCCTCGGCATGGACATCGTCCAGGCCGAGCGCGAGGGACGCATCATCATCCTGTATCACTCCATAGCCATGGCGGTCATTGCCATCGAGACCTACATGGTCACCGGCCTCTTGAAGATGAAAGCCTTCTTCAAGACCGCCATCAACATGCTCATCACCGTCGGTTACATTTTGACGATGGTCTTCGGTATGGGTTTTGCTTATTTCGGCCACAACTGGGCATTTCACGGACTGTACATCACGGGTCTCTCGCTCATCTTCTTCGCGGGCGTTCTGCTGTGTGTGGCGCTCTATCCATGGAATCCTGACTACTACATCACCGACAACGACTACGCGCGCACGAAAAAGGGACTCGACCTCGAACGCACCGCCTTCTTTGCAACAGCGGTCACTACAGTTCTTTCCGCCTTATTTGGCGCGGTGCCAGGCTCGTATTACGGTCACGGCTTTGAGACATTCCTGGCAGAGAACGTCATCCGCTATCCAGAAAAATCTGTAATGGAGTATTCGGTCATCGGTCACCTGCACATCATGCTGGCGCTGATCGGCATCATGATTACGCTCATCATCGGTCGCTGGCTGAATTTCAAAGGCATCCTGCACAAGATCGCCATGCCGTTGATGATCCTCGGCACGATCGTTTTGAATCTCGGCGTGTGGGGCGTGGTCACTCCGCTGGAGCCTGTGGCGCACATGGTCATCTACGTCGGCGCGACACCGTCCATGCTGGCGGCATTGTTCCTGCTCATTTGGGATTGGGGCAAACTTATCAAGGACGGCACAGCTCATCTCGCCAAGCCAACCTTCCTGCAAAAACTCGGCGCGATGGTACATGACCCGCTCAAGTTCGGCCCGACATGGCAGATGCTTTTCATGAACTTCACCACCAGCGGCATCGGCATCTTCATGGCGATCAAACTCGATGAAATCTTCCGCGTGTGGCCCGCGCGTGAAGAGCGCATCGAACTGACCGGTCACTGGCACGCGCTTTCCGCCATCATTGCCACCATCATCCTCATGTACTACGGCGATATGATCGGGCTGAAAGGCAAAGTCCGCCAACTGTATGGCTGGGGCATCCTCTTCCTTTCGGATGTTGCGCTCGCGGCAGTCACCATCTTCGAAATGAAGCGTCTCTTCATCACCGAAGCGGAACAACAGCCGCTGGTCAACAACCTCATGCTCGCCATTGACTTCGGTCTCGGCATGTTGCTCGTTTTGCTTGCGGTCGTCATGGTCTGGCGGTTGACCGACCTCTTCAAACCAAAAGGGCGCTGGACAGAAGAAGCGACCCAGGAACTCGCGCAGGAGGTGATGAAATGAAACACATTCCTTCCATGTCGTTGCGAGGAGGAGCCGCGAAGCGGCGACGACGAAGCAATCCCCTCGCCCATGCAAGAGATTGCTTCGTCGCTGCACTCCTCGCAATGACATTACTTGCTTCCTGCGCCCCCGTAGATTTGAACGCCCCCATTCCCACCTTCGACACAGGCATAGATTCGAATGCCTGGGTTGAAGTCCCTGAAGGCGAATTCTTCTTCGGCCAATTCAACGAGGTCGAGTACACGCCTGCTTTCCAGATCATGGTCACCGATGTGACAACCCAGCAATACGCAGACTTCCTCAATGCGGCGCTCGCGGATGGAACTGTGAAAGTGGATGGCGAAAAAATTGTCGGCTTTTACCCCGGTGACAAGTTCCATGGGGTCAAGCACGAGGAAAGAATCGACGCGGGCGATTGGCTTTTCATTCCACTCAACGACCCGGCGCAGAGAATCAAATTCGATGGCAGCCAGTTCACAGGTCAGGAAGGATACGAGAATCATCCCATGACTTCGGTTACGTGGTTTGGCGCGTGGGGCTATTGTCAATATTACGAATCCAGCCTGCCCACCGAAATCCAATGGGAGAAAGCCGCGCGCGGCAACGATGGCCGTCCCTTTCCCTGGGGTTGGGAAATTTCACGAAACAATGCCAACTTCTATTCATCGCGTGACCCGTTCGAAGATATGAGTTCATTTGGTTCGCGCACAAGTCCCGTTGGCTTTTACGACGGCAATTCGTACGACGGTTATCAAACCGTCAACTCTGCCTCACCCTACGGACTCTACGACATGGCAGGCAATGTCTGGCAATGGACAGGCGACGTGTACGAAGGGATGCACTATCGCTTCATGCGCGGCGGCTCGAAAGACACCTACGACATGGACTTGCGCGTTTGGGTTCGCAACAATGCCACGCCCACGTATTTCAGCCCGGGAGTGGGCTTTCGTTGCGCGAGGTGAGAATGTAAACACGTAGACAGGTAGACAGGTACACAGGTACACAGGTAGACAGGTAGACAGGTACACAGGTAGACAGGTATACTTATTCTGCGTTTCCTTGTTCCCGTGCGTACTTGTTTACTTGTGTACTTGTTTACTTGTGTACTTGTTTACTTGTGTACTTGTTTCCTGCGTGCTGTGTACCTTCCCCCAGGAGTCTGCATGACCGCCCAACCTCCAATCTCCAATCACCAATCGCCAATCGTAAATCGTAAAT
>JBBIUO010000029.1:13655-18844 GCA_037440205.1 Chloroflexota bacterium | reverse complement strand
TTATATGACAAGGTCACCTTCCTTTACCGATTGCGGTTTCCCAACCGCCTGTTGATCCTCATTGCCAGCCCGTTGCTCATCGTCGGCGCCGCCGGCTTGCAGGGATTGATGGCCGCCGTTCGTAGAAGCCTTGCGAAATATCGGTTGTCGTTCAACTATCAAAACAGCGCTCCCGGAAAACCGGCGCAAATGCGGGGAATCACTGCGGCTGTTTTTCTCATTGCCCTCTTCTTTTCTCTCAAGGACGTGTACCAGACCAATCACAGTTTTGGATTCGTCCCCAATTTGATCGAACCAAAATCGCTGGAAGCCCTGCGCTGGTTGAAAAACCACGACGACGGCATGTACTACATCAACCTCGGCGGCGGTGCGCTGTACTGGAGTTGGACGCCTGCCGCGTACATCGTGCAATTGCCGGTCATCAATTTCAATTACAACCAGCACCTGGTAAACAGGGACAGCCAGAACCTGCCCGAGTCGCCTTTCGTTGCCACACCCAAATATCAGTTTTCACCCACGCTGGAAAATCCGCCGGGTGCGGAACTGCTCAGGGATTTCGATGGGGTCGGACTGTGGTATTTCCCGAACACCCTGCCTTTTGCTTTCACCGCGCCTGCTAATGAGGTGACAAAAGGAGCAAAACTCGACCCGGCTCACATCACCGAGGCAACCGCCCGTTACGACGGTCCCAACCGCGTGATCGTCACAACACCGAAAGAACACAACGGCGAAATGGTTGTGGCACTGGTCAGCAATTATCCGGGCTGGAAGGTGTTGCGCGATGGCGAGCCGATTCCGTTGACGCCGGTCAATGAATATCTCGGCGCGCCTGCCCTGCCCGGTGAACACACCTACACTTTCATCTTCGATCCGCCGCTTTACAAAATCGGATTGGCCATCACCCTGCTCACCGTTTTCGTTCTTCTCTTTTTCGTTCACCGCGAACAGTTGAATTAATTTCCGAAATCGCTCAACTGGGATGAACACAAACACAACTCAATCCCGCATTCCACCCCGCCAGCCGGTATTCCAAAGATACTGGCTGGTGATTGGTTTATGATACATGGATGGCAAAAGGTCAAACATCGAATACAATGAGCGAAACAACATGAAAACAGTTCTCTTTCACAAACACGGTGGGCCGGAAGTCCTTGAGTACACCGACTTTCCCGCACCCGAACCCAAAGCAGGCGAAGTCCTCGTTCGTCTGCGCGCGGCGGCGTTAAATCGCATGGACGTGATGGTGCGCAACGGCTGGCCCGGCTTGAAACTGGAACTCCCCCACATCAACGGCGCGGATGGCGCGGGAGAAGTGGCAGGACTTGGAGAAAATGCTTCGGGTTTTAAAATCGGGGATCGCGTTGCCATCAACGCAAACCTCGGTTGCGGCAACTGCGAATTCTGCAAAAGCGGACGGGACAACATGTGCGTCAACTGGCATTTGCTCGGCGAAACGGTTCGTGGCACATATGCGGAGTACATCTGCCTGCCCGCCCGTCAACTTTACAAACTGCCAGGTGATTTTGATTTTCATGCGTCTGCCGCGGCGGCATTGGTGTATCAGACAGCGTGGCATTCGATGGTCAAACGCGGGGAGGTCAAAGCCGGGGAAACCGTGGCAATTGTCGGGGCGGGAGGAGGCGTGAATTCCGCCAGCATCCAGCTCGCAAAATATCTCGGCGCTCGCGTCGTGGTCATCGGATCGTCCGCGAAAAAATTGCAGGATGCCGAATCGCTTGGCGCGGATATTTTGATTGATCGTTCGAAGGAGGAGGATTGGTCGAAGGCGGTTTTTCTTGCGACGCAAAAACGCGGCGTGGATGTGATCGTTGACAACGTCGGCACGACCTTCCCCTTGAGTTTGCGCGCCCTGCGAAAAGGCGGGAGGCTGCTCACGGTTGGCAATAGCGGCGCGCCGCGCTTTGAAATTGACAACCGTTATATTTTTGCAAAACATCTTTCGATCATCGGCTCGACCATGAGTACGCTCGCCGATTTTGCCGAGGTGATGGATTTGGTGGCGGCGGGCAAATTAAAACCCGTGATCGATTCGACCTTCCCCCTCGAAGATGCCGCCGCCGCGCAGGAACGAGTATGGCGCGGTGAAAACTTTGGAAAGATCACACTCGATATTTCATAAGGATTATGTCGTTGCGAGGAGAGCGCGCGAAACGGCTCGACGAAGCAACCTCCATTTAACATGAGATTGCTCACCGCACTGCGCGCGGCGCAAGTGTCGGGCAAAAACAAGAGCGCCCTCGCAACGACATTTGTTTCAATGAATTTTCTAAAAAAACAACTTCCCATTTTTGAAATCCTGCTGGTTGCAGTCATTTTTGGCATTCACCTGTACGCGGCTTTATCCGACGCCTACAACCTGCCGAACTCGTGGTTCACACGCGACGACGCCTATTATTATTTCAAGGTCGCGCAGAACATCACCGAGGGACACGGCAGTACCTTCGACAGCATCAACCCGACGAACGGCTATCATCCGCTTTGGATGGTCATTTGCATTCCCATCTTCGCGCTCGCCCGCTTTGACCTGATCCTGCCTTTGCGGGTGATGCTGATGGTGATGGCGGGATTCAACGCCGCGACGGCGATTTTGATTTTCAGGCTGGTGAAGAACAATCTTTCTCCCGCTGTGGCATATCTGGCCGCGCCGTTTTGGGCGTTCAATTTTTACATCCACGACACCGTGTACGAATACGGATTGGAAACCCCGCTCGCCGCGTTTGCCATCGTCTTGTTCATTTACAAACTCTCGCAATTTGAAAAAGACTGGCGCACACACCCAGTCACTACGCGCCAGTTGATGACCCTCGCAGGGATTGCGACCCTTGTCATGTTCAGCCGCCTCGACCTTGTTTTCCTAGCCGTCCTCTGCGGGATTTGGATCATCTTTCGCGGCAAGCCCATCCGTTTCCTTTTGTCGCTGGATATGGTCATCATCTTTCTTTCGATGACAACCTCCGTCGCGCTTCGCACGGGAATTGCCTTGTACAATTCTCTTTTTGCGGCTCCGGCGGTGCAGGCTGTTTTCGTGGCGCTTGTTGTAAAAATCACCGCGCTTTATTTTTTCGGCGCGTACCAGCATCCGCGTGCGAATTCGGTTTTCAAGACCATCTCCCAGACTTTCATCGCTCTCACAACCAGCACGGTTTTTATCGCAGGGTTATCCCTGCTTCTTGCCCAACTCGGAATCGGCAAAGACTTTCCTCGCAGCGCCTTCGTCATTGACTGGGGACTCAGTTTCATCCTCATTGCCGCGCTCAGGCTGGCTGGGTATTGGTTTGGGAATCTCAACCACAAAGGAGGCAAAGGGTCACAAAGGGCTTTAAAAAAATCCTTTGTGCACCTTAGTGACACTTCGTGGTCAGACATAAAAACCTGGTTCAAAGAAGCCGTTCCCTACTACGGCATCCTCGGCGGTGCGCTTGCGCTGTACATGATCTTTAATAAAATCATGTTTGGCGCCTCCAGTCCGGTCAGCGGACAGATCAAACGCTGGTGGGGAACACTCGGCGAAACCGTCTACGACAGTCCCGCTCCAAACTGGACGGCATTCTTCGGAATCAGTTTTCAAGGAGCCTACGACGCCTGGCAACCCGCATCGGGATTGTTCCTCTGGCTGGTCAAATTGAGATACCCCAAATTCGCCGACATCGCCATCATGGACGACCTCTTCTACATCTTCATATCCATCATGGCGTTGATCGTGGTCGTCACATTGTTTGCAAATGCACGACGCACAAGACGGACATTTACAAACATGGCGTTTCTTCCACTCATGGCGGGTTGCGGGATTCAAATCCTTTCCTACACCACCACTGCCTACGGCGGCGCAAAGGAATGGTATTGGATCAGCCAGATGATCTTCGTCACACTCCTCGGGAGCGTCGTTCTCGATTTCATGATCCGCCCGTTGAACAAAGCAAGGAACACCCGTCTCGCAATGGAGGCAATTTCGATGACGCTTGGCGCGATCCTTGCTTACAGGCTTGGCGCGCAGATCGTCAGCATCATGCCGTACAACTACTTTCCGCCGGAGCGCCCTTACATGGAAGTCCTTCCCTACCTCGAAGCGAATACTCCGCCGGGAAGCATCATCGGCATGACGGGCGGCGGCAACGTCGGCTATTTCATTCACGACCGCACCATCGTCAACATGGACGGCCTCATCAACAGCAGTGATTATTTCCATGCCCTGCAAAACGGCGAAGCGCCTGCATATTTGAGAGAGCGCGGCATGACGATCATCTTCGCCAGTCCGCGCCTGCTCGAACTGCCGCCCTACTTCGGCCAGTTCAATCCATACCTCGAAAGTTACAGCGAATACGGCGGCAAGGCATTGTTGTATCTTCTGGAAGAGCCAAAGTATTAGGATGTCTCACCCCATGCACTCGACTCTTCGACCGGCATTGACCACAGAACAAATTGATTCGTCCTCCCAAACACCGCCTCACACCAACCCTTTGCCTGCTCCCGTTTCGAGAAACATTCTCGCCCCGTAATACAATGAACAAGATTCCCCTTCGAGTAACCCTCCTGCTCTGGCTGGTGTTATCCCTAACAGCATGGAATATTCTGCGGCTATGGACGGCCCTTGCATGGCGCGATGTATTGAATGAATTTTCGTCACAGCCGTCGCCTTCTGTTCTTGGGATCAGCGGCGCGATCTGGTCCGTGTGCGGGATCATCGTCCTGTGGAGCATTTGGCAGAAAAAAGCCTGGGCGGCGAAACTGCTCATTGGCGCTTCAGCAGGCTACAGTTTATGGGTTTGGATCGAGCGGCTCGTCTGGCAAAATCCGCACCCAAACTGGTTGTTCGCTGTTATAGTAAATCTGGTACTGATTGTCTTCATCCTGTTTGCGACCAAATCATTGACGAGAGAGGCCCATGAACGAAACATCGAAAATCCAAAAATTGACTGAGTTGAAGGCGCAATCGCGTCTCGGCGGCGGCCAGGCGCGCATCGACACACAGCACAAAAAGGGACGGCTGACCGCGCGTGAACGACTTGACCTTCTGTTGGACAAAGGCTCGTTCCGCGAAGTGGATGCGTTCATCGTCCATCGCACCAACGACTTCGGACTCGACGAACAAAAATACATGAGCGACTCGGTGGTCACCGGCTGGGGCACCATCGAAGGACGTCTCGTTTATGTTTTCTCGCAGGATTTCA
>JBBIUO010000029.1:0-13632 GCA_037440205.1 Chloroflexota bacterium | reverse complement strand
GAGGTACATGCGGAAAAAATCTGCAAGATCATGGATATGGCGATGAAGAATGGCGCGCCCGTCATCGGGTTGAATGACTCGGGCGGCGCGAGAATTCAGGAGGGCGTGGTATCGCTTGCGGGCTATGCGGATATCTTCCTGCGCAATACAATGGCTTCGGGAGTCATCCCGCAGATCTCCGCCATCATGGGACCGTGCGCGGGCGGCGCAGTGTATTCCCCGGCATTGACGGACTTTATTTTCATGGCGCGCAACACTTCCTACATGTTCGTCACCGGGCCCGATGTGGTGAAAGCCGTGACCCACGAGGAAGTGACCCAGGAGGAACTCGGCGGTGCGGGCGTGCATTCCGAAAAATCAGGCGTGTGCCACGTGGCCGCAGACAGCGAAGCGGATACGCTTTACCTCATCCGCAAATTGCTCGGTTACCTGCCGCAAAACAACATGGAAGACGCCCCCTTCAAACAAAGCGACGATCCCCTGCGCATGGAAGAGGGACTGAACACCATCATCCCCGACGACCCCAACAAGCCCTACGATATCAAAGAGGTCATCCGCATGGTGATGGACAATGGCGAGTTCTACGAAATCCACGAGAATTACGCGCAGAATGTCGTCGTCGGTTTTGCGCGGCTGGGCGGGCATTCCATCGGCATCATTGCAAATCAACCGGCAGTGTTAGCCGGAGTGCTGGATATTGACGCAAGCGAAAAGGCCGCGCGCTTTGTGCGATTCTGCGACGCGTTCAATCTGCCCATCATCACATTCGAAGATGTGCCGGGCTTTCTGCCCGGCACCAACCAGGAACATCACGGCATCATCCGCTCCGGCGCAAAGTTGCTGTACGCCTACTGCGAAGCGACCGTTCCAAAATTGACGGTCATCACGCGCAAGGCGTATGGCGGCGCGTATTGCGTGATGTCGTCCAAGCACATTCGCGGCGATTTGAATCTCGCCTGGCCCACCGCCGAAATCGCGGTGATGGGCCCCGACGGCGCGGTGAATATCATCTTCCGCAAGGAACTGGATGCGGCGGAAGACCCGGCCCAAAGGAAGGCTGAATTGGTGGCCGATTACAAGGAAAAGTTCGCCAATCCCTACGTGGCCGCGGAACGCGGATACGTGGACGATGTGATCGAGCCGAAGGAAACCCGTCCGCGCCTGATCAACGCGCTGGAGATGCTGAGCAACAAGCGCGATGCCAATCCCGCCAAGAAGCACGGGAATATTCCGCTTTGATGCAAACAGATTATTGCTTGTTTACTTGTGTACCTGTTTACATGTGTACAAGTAGGCATGTAAACAGGTAGACAGGTACACACAGAGAGAACAGAACAATGTTCAAAAAAGTATTAATTGCAAACCGGGGCGAGATCGCCGTCCGCATCATACGCGCCTGCCGCGAACTCGGCATCGAAACAGTTGCTGTGTTTTCGGAGGCGGACCGCAACGCGCTTCACGTCCGCTACGCCGACGAAGCCTATCTAATCGGCCCCGCCCCTTCGCGCGAATCGTATTTGCGGGCGGATAAAATCTTCGAGGTTGCCAAAAAATCGGGGGCAGATGCCATTCATCCCGGCTATGGCTTTCTTGCAGAACGCGAGGACTTCGCCGAAAAATGCGCCGACCTGGGAATCAAATTCATCGGGCCAAAGCCATCGTCCATTGCAGCCATGGGAGATAAAGGCCAGGCGCGAGCAACCGTCATCAAGGCGGGCGTGCCGGTTGTGCCTGGCACGGAGGATGTCGGCAACATGACAAACGACGACCTTCTGCGAATCGCCCCTTCGATAGGTTTCCCGCTTCTCATCAAGGCGACGGCTGGCGGCGGCGGAAAAGGCATGAGGGAGGTAAAAAGCATCGAGGAAATGCCGACCCTGCTCCAGTCCGCGAGACGCGAGGCAGAATCCGCTTTCGGCGACGGCAATGTCTATCTCGAAAAATTGATCGAGGGCGCGCGCCACATCGAATTCCAGATTCTGGCGGATTCGTTCGGCAACGTCATCCATCTCGGCGAACGCGAATGTTCCATTCAGCGGCGTCACCAAAAATTACTGGAAGAAGCGCCGTCCATTTTTTTGGACGATGAACTGCGCGCAGAGATGGGAGGCATCGCGGTGAAATCGGCGCAGGCGGTGGATTACGTCAACGCCGGCACGATTGAGTTCCTGGTGGATAAGGACCGCAATTTTTATTTCCTTGAAATGAACACACGTTTACAGGTGGAGCACCCCGTCACCGAGATGGTCACGGGCGTGGATATCGTCGCCGAGCAGATCCGCATTGCGCGCGGACGGCAGTTGAGTTACACACAGGAGCAGATTAATTTCAACGGCCACGCCATCGAGTGCCGTGTCAATGCCGAGGACCCATTTAATAGTTTTCTGCCTTCGACCGGAAGAATCTCTCACAGCCTGCTCCCCACCGGTCCCGGCGTGCGCGTGGATACGGGCGTGTACCCCGGCTTCGAGATCACGCCTTTTTACGATCCGATGATCGCGAAGTTGATCGTCTGGGGCGAGACGCGGGCGCAGGCCATTCTGCGAATGCGCCGCGCGCTGGAGGAATATCGAATCGTCGGCGTGCGCACGAACATCCCCTTCCACCAAACGCTGATGGATTCGCATCGCTTCATGGGCGGCCAGTTCGATACGCGCTTCGTGGAGGAACGCTTCAGCATGGACGATGCGGTCGAGTCGCGTTCGGCCAGCGCAGAGATCGCCGCCATCCTGGCCACGCTCGTCGAGCATCAGCAAAGCGAACGCTCCGCGCAGGTGGTCCGCCGCAATGAGCGCGATACAAGCAACTGGAAATGGGTCGGCCGCTGGGAAAGAATGCACCGGTAATTTACGATTTACGATTGACAATTTACGATTGGTGGTCGAGTAGCCTTTCGCGTTCACCGAAAAGCGTATCGAGACCACAAATTCAGATTTACGATTTGAGGGACGCCCTGGATGAAATACATTACAACAGTTGATAACCAGCAGTTCGAAATCGAAGTTGTGGACGAGCATCACATCCGCATCGGAGACCGCCTGCTTCAGGTGGATTTCGAACCCGTCAGCGGTCAGCCGGTCTTTTCCCTGATCCTCGATGGGAAATCCTACGAATCATTCGTCTATCAGGGCGAAGAGGATTGGGACGTGTTACTGCGTGGGAGGCAGTATCAGGTCAAGGTCGAGGATGAACGAGAGAAACGTTTGAGGGCGGCCGCCGGCGGAGGAGTCGCAGAGAGGGGCGAATTCCATCTCAAAGCGCCGATGCCCGGTCTCGTCGTCGCGGTGCTGGTCGAAGAAGGCCAGCCGATTCAAAGGGGGCAGGTGATGCTGATCCTCGAATCGATGAAAATGCAAAACGAACTCAAAGCGCCGCGCGACGGAACGATTGGCCGCATCCGCGTGAAAGCGGGCGAAAGCGTGGAGCAGAAACAGGCGCTGCTCAGTGTGCATTGATGAACGACCAGGAAATAGAAGTCAAGTTTTATGTGCGCGATCTGAAAAAGATCGAATCCCGCCTGCGCGAGTTGAAGGCGCAATTAATCCAGCCGCGCGTTCACGAACTCAATTATCGCTACGACCTTCCCGACGGCAGTATGCGCGTCAATGGGCAGGTTCTGCGCCTGAGATGTGACGTCAACACAACCCTGACCTACAAGGGGCCAAGCGATCTCGTTGACGGAATTTTTTCACGCACCGAATTTGAGACCACAATCGGGGATTTTGAAACTGCGCAACATATCCTCGAAGCGCTGGGGTATGTCCACATCCTGACCTACGAAAAGTATCGCGCTATTTACGTGGTGAATGATTGTCACGTCATGCTGGACGAACTGCCGTATGGGGATTTCGTGGAAATCGAATGCCCGAACAGGTTGGACATCCGCAAAACAGCCAGGCAACTTGACCTGGATTTTGATACGGCAGTCGGCGCCGGGTATGCCCGAATATTCGAGAATTACAATCTGAAATACGGCTACACATCCAGCGACCTGACATTTGAAACTTTCCATGAAGGAAAGCCCTCGCCGGAGGAGCTGGATGTCCGTGCGGCGGATTAATTGAACATCCCGCGGGCTTTTACCGATGAAGCCTGCGGGATGTTTTTTTATTTCCCTACTCGGTGTACTGCTCGAGTTTCGGAAGCGATTGCAGGTACATGAAAATCGCCTTCAACTCGTCGTCATAAAATTTACTGTAATCCTTCCACGGCATGAAATTTGGATCCAGTTCGTTCCCGCCGGGTGTTTTGCCGGTGCGGATGGTATTGATGAATTCATCCTCTGTCCAAAGGCCGGGTTCTCCACCGGGAGTGAGGTTCGGGGAAATTTTTGTAATGGTCGGGTCTGGAAAGGGGCCGCCATTCAAATTGGGTCCGTGACAAACCCGGCAATCATTGGTGTTCACGAGATATTCGCCATACCCGGCGTTTGCACCGGGCTCCGGCGCGGTCACGTGGGTTTCGTGATTCACGGCCTCTACCGGCAGTTTGCCCAGCATCCCCGCCGCCAGCATGATCTTTGCCAGGGGCGTGAAATGCTTCCCATTTGTCTGGTGATCCACAGGCGGGACAGATTTGACGTAGGCAATGATCGCGCTTAAATCTTCATCGCTCAAATGCGCTGTCGAATTGACCGCGGGCATAAAGATGGGTTTACCCTCTGGATCAATCCCATGTCGAATGGCGCGAACCCAATCTTCATCGCTGGTGAATTCCCGGCCAATGCCGCCTTTGCCGGCGGTCAGGTTGGCGGAGTCGATTGTCCCAAGCGGGCCAGCGCTGAACCAATTCGTGATTCCGCTCAAATCTTCCCCATGACAGCCCGCGCACAAGATCTCCACACGATGCCTCCCGTTTTCGATGCTGGCCGCATCCGTGGGGACAGTGATATTGGAAGGCGGAAAGTCATACACCTTGTTGAGGCGCGAATTACCGATAAAGTACAACGCAACACCTGCAACGAGAACCAAACCGATCAACGAGCCAAGCACGATCCCGATCCATTTGAATACCTTTTTCATGTCTGTCTAAATCTCCTTTACCAAATAAAGTTGAAGCACTCAATGAAACACCTCGCGGGTCATTTGGCTTCGCATTCATTACCGATAACGGCCCGCGAGGTAAATGTATCATTCATGACGCGGCGAAAAAGCAGGTCATGATCTGTTCGCCCATACATTGAGGCGCGACTCCTTCCCTCTTTCCGGGGGTTATTGCGTCGTCTGTTCCAATGCAGGGAGCGATTGCAGGTAGAGCCAGATTGCCATCAACTCATCATCGGTTCCCATGTTCAAATCTTTCCACGGCATATAGTCGGGGTTGAGTTCATGCCCGCCTGGGGTGACGCCCGTCCGCATGGCGGTGATGAAATCCTGCTCCGACCACGCGGCGAGTTCACCGCCCGGGGTTAAGTTCGGCGAAAGAATTTTAACCGACGGGTCGGGGAATGGGCCGCCGGCCAGTTCTTTTCCATGGCAGGATCTGCAGTCGCCTATGGCAACCAGATATTGACCGTACTCGACGGTCACGCCCGCGGCGGGAGCGGTCACGTGCGCTTTGTGGCTTGCATCTTCGACGGGCAGTTTGCCAAACGCGCCCGCGCCAATCAGGACTTTTGCCAGCGCGCTGAAATGTTGTCCGTTGGTTTGACGATCCACAGGCGGAGCAGTTTTCAGGTAGGCGATGATCGCGCCGAGGTCTTCATCACTCATATATTGGAAGGCAACCACCGCGGGCATATAGATGGGCTTGCCGTCAGGGTCAATTCCATTGCGGATGGCGTTGACGTAATCATCGTCCGTTTTAAATTCCTGCCCGATGCCGCCATTGCCCGGGGTCAGGTTGGCGGAGTCGAGCGAACCAAACGGTCCCGACGGAAACCAGCCGACGACGCCGCCCAGATCCGCGCTATGACAGCCCGAGCACAGCATCTTCGTCAGGTGTTCGCCGCGCGCGAGACTCTCCGCATCAGTGGGGACAACAATGCCCGATGGCGGGAAACTGTAGGTCTTGTTGAGGCGGGAATTCCCAATGAAATAGAACACAACCATCAGGACGATGATCAGTCCCACAAGCGAACCAAGCACGATGCCGATCCATTTGAATATCTTTTTCATGTCTTATTCTCCTTTGGTGAATTTGTTTTATGTCATTGTGAGCGGAGCGAAGCAATCTCCGACTCGACAAGGGGATTGCTTCGTCGGGAAGTGCGCCCTCCTCGCAATGACAAGTCGTCATTCTTCCAGCGCCTTCTTCAAGGCGTTCAGGGTGTCGTCCATCTGCTTGTCCATCTGGCTTTTCATCATGCCTTCCGCAAGTTTGAAGAGACCGCCGAACTCACCTTCGCCCATCATGGTGGCGAGCGTTCCGTCATCCTGGGCGGTGAAGGTAAAACTGCCCTGCATGGAAACAGGCGCGTCAATGGTCTTGTACGCGTAATGCGTGGGCGGCTCCCAGGCGGTCACTTCGGACTTCATCTCCATTTTTTGACCGATGAATTTGGAGACGAAGATGTACTGTGTCCCGACCCGCGGCTCGCCTTCGGTCAGGATTTTGGATTCGATGAATCCGACCATCCATTTGGAGGCGTTGCTGAAGTCGGTGGCGAAGGCGAATGCCTTCTCGGGCGTGCAATTGATGTGGATTGATTTTTCGAGTTTCATGAGGTTTCTCCTTTTAGTTTTTTTTGTATGGCGAGATTTATTTTGCGTTCGAGTTGCGTAGGGCACGTTCTCTTACGCGTCCGTTGGCGTTAGAGAACGCCAATTACGCGCGAAGTTTCGGAATCAAAAACGGGACGGTCTTCTTGTATTCCAAATACGATTCGCCGAAGCGCAATTCGAGTTCGAGTTCCTCAAAGAATTTGAGGAAAAAGATATGAGCGGGGATCAAGCCCAACGAAGCGGCGACCAGCACAAACGTCGAGGAGGAAGCGAAGGCGAGGGCAAGAGCGCAGAGATAGAATCCGAGCGACATCGGGTTGCGAGTCCGCTTGTAGATGTCGTCGTCCACGATGCGTTTGGTGAGGAAGGCGTTGGTTCCACTGCCGAGGGAGCGCAGGAGTTTGTTGGTGATGCCCATAAAATACAAACCTGGGATGGCGAGGAGGATGCCGAGCGCAAGGATGAACGGCTTGAACGGGAGCGAAGGCAGACCGAGGAGCGCGTCGAAGCGAGTCAGCCCTGGGTGGAAGATGCTGAAGGTGGGCGGCGCGACGAGACCCGCGAAAAAGAAGAAATGCGCAACGCGGCTGGAGCGTTCGGCGTTTTCTTTGGAGCGATGTGAACGAAGCCAGATGCCGAGGACGAGCACGGCGAGGGAGAACGCGATGATGCCGATGAGAACAAAATAGACTGTGAACATGATTCTCCTAAAACGGCTTGGCGGTCATCAGCCAGGTGATGATGGCAAATCCGCCATAGCCAATGATCGTGAGCAAAATGGGATTTGCCTTTGACAGAATCGCAAATACTTCTTCGTCGCTCTTGGCGGGTTCGGGCGCGAACCACTTGCCTTTGAAGTTGTAGCGAATGCCCGCGGCTTTGCGCGCTTCGCCATAGATGCCCGCGCCGAAGATCGCCATCAAAACGACGATGACGATGCCGAGGAGGAGAGAAGTCCAGACCCAGCCCATTTTCCACCAACCACCTTGAATGGTTGCGACGACTCCAAAGACGAGAAAGGCGTACAGCAAGTAAGTCATGGCGGGATACGAAGCCGCTGAAAGGTCGAGCAGGGCGCGGACGCGGTTGACGTCGCGTTCTTTTTTGAGGGCAAACGTGACCGCCGCCGAGACGATAGGTGGATTTGTTTGGCATGATATTTTCTCCTTTGGTGAATTTATGAATTTTCAACAGGTGTAAGGACAACAACAGGAATTGTTCTTTCAGCAGAACGTTCATAAACCTTGAATACGGGTTGTTCCTCTTTGAGAATGTTCCATAAGCGCAAACGTTCTTCCCCGCTGGTTTCACGCGCCGAGACCGTTGTTGTCTGGCTTCCAATCTGGACGGCGGCAGTTGGGTTTGCCTTCAAATTCAGATGCCAAAGCGGAGGTTTGTCATTGCCAGAATTTGTCGCCACGATGATGAAGTTTCCTCCATCGGGGTAATACATCACGGGATGCGTCCGCTCGATACCGCTTTTCCGTCCTGTTGTTGTGAGCAAAAGGATCTTGAGATTTCCGCCAGGTGTTTTGTTCAAAAGTCGTCCGCCAGAGAGCCGATAGACCAGGTTATACAAGCGGTACGGGGCGTATCGGCTGAATTTCGCGGCGAGTTCCATGCGTTTATCTGCGCCTGACATGATTGAATCCTCTCCGAGTTGGTATCCAACTTCAATTGGCGGACATATTGGCGCGACCAACGAGAAAGAACCCGATGGCAACGATCAGCCACAACGTCGGCGGGATGTAACCCGCGGACGAGTCCATGAACTGTCCGCTCCACTGGGCATAATATGCAATGAGGCTGACAGCAAAACTGGCGAGAAAGCCTGTCATGAAGATCGCATTCCGCGCCTTTGATGCTTCTTCATTGCGTGTCATCAGGAACAACACGCCGAGCGACATGCAGAAAATGCTGTACGCCCAGGCGATGAAGTCGAATCCGCTGACCATGAAGAAGCCCGCGAGTCCATCGAGCAGGAAGTATGCCCCTGCAAGGGTGAGGAAAAGTTTTGGCTTCATTTGATTTTCTCCTTTGGCGAAAATTATTCCGACTTCGCCTGCCGCAGGAACATGAATCCCGTCGCGCCGAAGAGCAGATGCAGGATCAGGATGGGAGTTGTGTTCGGCCATCCGCGATAGATCCAGATCGCGTTTACGACAGCGTACGCGAAGAACTCCAGCCAGACCATCGCCCAGATAAAGAATCGGGCGCGGGCTGGGTCGCGGCTGGCAATCTGCATCATTGTGCCGAGAACCAGGAAGACCAGCATCACAACGAAGTTCATGTCCATGGATGCCGCCACAGCAAGTTCATCCCCCGCCTGCGCGGGCGGAAGACCTGCCGCGTACATTTCAGGATTGAAGACTGGAAGCACAAGCCCAGCCAACCCAATGAGCAGGTACCACCCGCCCACGATCCGCAGCCACCATTTGAGTTTGTTCATTTTGTCATCTCCTTTTTTGGCAAATCGGTTTCGGATGAATCGGTCATCCACTGTTCGAGAAACGCGGTCAATTCCGCCAGCGATTTGAATCCAATACGCGCCTCCTTCTGCGAATCCTGCAAACTGAACCGCCAGGTTACATGCCTGCCCTCGGCATCGCGCTCCTCCCACAACAGCAGGATGAAATGGTGGTAACGCGGCGGGCTCAAATCAGGCATGGAAAATCATTTCCTTTTGTGCTATTCTTGCCACCATTGTAGAAAATCATCGTTTAGAAATCATTTATTTTGGAAGTACTGCAAACTTCAGTTTGCGTTTGCGCCTTCCAAAAGACAAACTAAAGTTTGTCGTACCGCAAACTTCAGTTTGCGTTTGCACCTCCCAATGGACAAACTGAAGTTGTCGTGCCGTAAACTTCAGTTTGCGTTTCCCTCGTACCGCACACTTGCCCTGGGTGCAAGTGCCAGGGAAGTTCGCTTTGCGCCTTATAAAGGACAAACTGGAGCCCGTCGTACTGCAAACTTCAGTTTGCACTGTTCCTAAAAGGACAAACTGAAGTTTGTCGTACCGTTTTACTGCAAACTTCAGTTTGCAACACCGAGAGCCACGATGCCCGAAACCATCTACTACCGCCGCAAACTGCCGCACATCCACCCGCAAAACAACCCGCTGTTCATCACCTTCAACCTCGTGGATTCGATCCCACCCGCCGTCGTTGCCGAGTTGCAAGCCCAGCGTGAGAAAGAACTTCAAGCCGCCAAAAACCTTGCGGAGCGTTACGAAATCCAGAAAAAATATTTTGGACGTTACGACGAATGGCTCGACCGTTGCCAGCATGGACATGACTGGCTCAAGGAAGAATCAGTCGCGCAAATCGTCGCAGAGGAAATTCACAAACAAGCCGCCCGCCAGTATGACCTCTACGCCTATTGCATCATGCCCAACCACGTTCATTTGCTCCTCCAATCGCTCATCGAAAAATTTCCGCCATCCAAAATGGTCAGCGCCATCTCCCCCATTGCTGAAATCATGCGCCTGCTCAAAGGTCGCACCGCCCGCTACTGCAACCTCGCGCTCAACCGTTCTGGCAAATTCTGGCATCATGAGTATTACGATCACTACGTCCGCGATGAAAAGGAGATGGAAAGGATCATTCTTTACATTTTGAACAACCCCGTCAAAGCGGGGCTGGCAAAGGAATGGAAAGATTGGAAGTTCACTTATGTCAATCCCGAACTCGGCGAGTGGTAGTACGACAAACTTAAGTTTGTCGTACCTCGGCTCCCCGCACATCACGCGAAACAACGTTCCCATCACCAACTTCATCTCCAACAAAGTCCCCGCTTTGCTGGCGTATCTCGCCGTCACGCGCCGCGCTCACAGCCGCGATAAACTCGCCGCGCTGCTCTGGGGCGAGATGTCCGACGCGGACGCGAAGAACAATCTTCGCCAGGCACTCACCAACCTCCGTAAATTTTTCGATCACGAACTGACCATTACCCGCGATTCGATTGAATTTAAGGGAGACGGATTCGTGGACTCTTTGGAATTTGACTCCGCCCTCCGTTCCGCTTCTACCCTTGACCCTCAGCCTGCTTCGGTTATTCTGACAGATTCCCTGCGCCTGTATCGGGGTGACTTCCTCGAAGGCTTTCACGTCCGCGACGCGCCTGATTTCGAAGATTGGATGTTGACCGAACGCGCCCGCCTGCGCGAACTTGCACTCGGAGCATTGCACACGCTGACTCAATTCCATACCTCGCGCGGAAACTTCACCGAAGCCATCGCCTTCGCATCCCGCCTTCTTTCATTCGACCCCTGGCGCGAAGAAGCGCACCGTCAACTCATGCTCCTGCAAGCGCGGACGGGACAAGTCAGCGCGGCATTGGCGCAGTACGAAACCTGTAAAAAGATTCTGGGAAAAGAACTTGGCGTGGAGCCTTCACTGGAAACGACAGCGCTATATGAGCGAATCCTTTCGGCAAGACAAGTAGCGCGGCATAACATCCCCGCCTCCCCCACTGAATTTATCGGACGCGAAAACGAATTGCAGGCTTTACGCGAACGATTGACAAACCCCGATTGCCGACTCATGACAGTGACAGGACTCGGCGGCGCGGGCAAGACTCGTCTCGCGCAGGAAGTCGCTCGTTCATGCGCGGACATGTTCATCAACGGCGCGTGGATGGTTCAACTCGCGGCAGTGGATTCGCAGGGATTGATTCCCGCCATCGGAAACATCTTCGATTTTCCGTTCACCAAAGGCGATGCGAAAAAACAATTGCTGAATTACCTTCGCCAAAAAGAATTATTGCTCGTGATAGATAACTTCGAGCATTTGTTGGCTTGGTCTGCGCTGGTGACGGAGATTCTCGAGTCCGCGCCAGAGGTGACGATTCTCGTCACTTCACGCGAGCGATTAGACTTGAACGGCGAATGGGTGATGGAACTGCCTGGGCTGGCTGTCAACTCGATGGAGGCTGACCAACTCTTCGTCCAGAGTGCGAAGCGTGCGCGGGCGGAGATAAAGTTTCAAGGGCAGGATTCAGTCAGGGTGTCCGAAATCTGCCGTTTGGTCGGGGGTCTCCCACTGGGAATTGAAATTGCGGCGGCATGGATCCGCTCGATGAGCGTAGAGTCGATTCGAGATGAAATTCAAAAGAGTCTGGATTTTCTCGCGTCAACGCGCAGGGATATTCCCGAACGTCAGCGAAGTTTACGGGCAGTGTTTGAATCGTCGTGGGCGCGGTTGAATGAAGCCGAGCAAAAAACGTTTGCGGCATTGTCGGTCTTTCGCGGCGGATTCACGCGCGAGGCGGCGGAGCAGGTGACGGGGAAATTCGATTCGCTCGTGGATAAATCACTCGTGCAAAGAAATGGCGAGCGATTTGAGTTGCACGAAGTGACGCGGCAATTTGCGGAAGAAAAATTGCGAACAAAGAAAAGGGCGCGCGACGCGCACGCGGCGTATTTTGCAAAGTGGGCGGGCGGGCGCGCACAATGGAACGAACGCGCGTCGTTCGCGGTGATGCGGGATGATTTTGAAAACGTCCGCGCGGCGTGGACGTGGGCGGGCGAACAAAAAGATGCCGCGTCGCTTTCGGGCTTGGTGCATTTCACGAAGCGCTATCTCGACATTCAGGGACGCTACCGCGAGGGTCACGATTTGATGGAGCGCGCGTTGTCGCAATTCGGCGCGGCGGGAAATGTGAATGACCTGCCGATGGATGAGCAGGGACAGACAATTGCCAAGTTGATTTTATATCGGGCGTTGTTTTTGGCGGATATGGGCAAGCCCGATGAAACCGTCCCGACGCTGGAGGCGTGCCACGAATATTTCAAACGCGCGGGTGATAAAAAGCAGGTCATGGCTTGTTTGAACGCGCTGGGAATCGCTTCGCGCTTTTTGGGGCACGAAGACAAAGGTGAAAAATATTTTCGCGGTCACCTGGAACTTGCCCGTGAGTTGGGCAATCGCCACGAAGAAGCGACGGCGTTGAACAACATCTCCACAGCATTGACCACACTGGGGAGATTTCAGGAATCGGAACAGGCATTGCGTGAGAGTCTCATTTTGCGGCGTGAGTTGAATGACGAGGCGGGCGTTTCGTCCACGCTTATTAATTTGGCGGTGTCGCTGTTTAATCAGGGACGTTACGAAGAAGAAAAGCCGCTCTTGCAGGAAGCCATCGAGATTTCGCGCCGAATCCACCAGCCGCGCAACCTGGCGGGCGCGTTGGGGAATCTCGGCACGATTTTATTGAAGGAAAAGAATTACGCGGGCGCGTTGGAGTTATTTTTGCAAGGCTTGGAAACTCACCGCAACACGGGCTATCGTTATGGCATCGCCATCGCGCTGGATAACGTCGGCACGGCGCATTATCATCTCGGCAATGAGCATGAGACGTTGTTTCATTTAAAACAATCCATCCGCGAGGCGCGCGATATCAAAGCGGATTTCATCGCGCTGGACGCGCTGGTCTGGGTGGGCGGAATCCATGCGCGGCGCGGGGAGTTGGAGAAGGCGTTCGAGTTGTGGGGATTGATTCGAAATCATCCGAAGACCGACCCGGAGACGATTCAGAGTTTGGATGAAGTGATGAAGGGGTACGAAAAAGAAGCGGTGAAGTTCAAAGAAACAGAGGAGAAGGGAAAGGGAATGGCGCTGGCAGAAGTGGTGGAGGAAATTATTTCAGGCAAATATCAGCCATTGTAATTTTTCAACCGCGATTCACAATGACCGACAAGGTTGGCCGAAACATCGCGGCGTGTCGCGGTGCACGTTTTCGATGTTTGAGAATTTTATTGCAATTCCCCAAAGCGGGGCATTGAAGGGATTTTTTTCGAGACTGATAATTCCTCAACCAAAGGAGTAGAAATGAAAACAATTTCCCGTCGTTTAACCATGTCTGGTGTTCTTCTGACTCTGGTTGCCGCGCAACTGGCCTGCAATCTCGGCGCGCCCGCCACCACAGCGCCTCAGCCTTCCGCCGAACCTCAAGTGACCGCACCGCAAGGCAA
>JBBIUO010000028.1:16102-18855 GCA_037440205.1 Chloroflexota bacterium | reverse complement strand
AACCTCCCGGCGGGAAACCCGCCCCCCACACAAACCCCAGTTATTCAAGTCATCACGGCCACACCGGCTGATACCCCCATCCCAACCTTCACATCCATCCCCACCCTGTCCATCCCGACAGAAACCGCATTGCCAACCTTCACACCCACGCCGACAATTCCCATTGCATGGCCGCTGGATAAAGGAGTCAACTGCCGCTACGGCCCCAGCACCGATTGGGTTGCCACCAGTTCACTGCTCGTCGGTCAAACGGCCACAATCCAGGGCAAGAACGGAGATGCAAGCTGGTGGTATGTCACCACACAAGAGGACCCAAATCATCCATGCTGGGTTTCGGCCAGCGTCACATTGACGGCGGGCAACCTTGCCAACCTCCCGGTGCTTGCACCGCCATCCGCCTCGGTGACGGGCGTCGATGTCAAAGTGGATCCAAAAGAAATCAACCTGCCGGGCTGTCTCGGCCCGGTGCAACCGATCAAGTTCAATGGCAGTATCACGGTCAACGGCCCAGCCAAAGTGGATTGGTATTTTGAAACCCAGCAAGGCGGCTCGATGGGAACCTTCACCCTGGAATTCGACAAGGCTGACACGAAAAAGGTGGACGCCAGTTTCAACCCAAGTCCCGCCGCGGGAGATTTCTGGGTCAAACTCATCACCGTCACGCCAAATGGAAAAGTGGCTGAAACAAAATACAAGATCAACTGCCCGTAGTGATTCGCACTTGACAGAAGCCTGATTCCGCAGATAATTACGGCAATCAAGCAAAGGCTGTGACAGAGGAAAGTAGGCTGGCAGAAGCCGTCAGAGACGTGCAAGGCAAGCGGTGAAATTGCACCCGACCGAAATCAGTTGAAGTTCCCTCTCGAGCCGTCCGCGTGAATGTACCGCAAACTTAAGTTTGCGATACCAGTAGTGCGGAACGCAATCCCAGCGTTATGAGGGAAGCCGATGTTGGTCGGCGCAAAGTGCATTGCCCTGAGCAAGGACAATGAATTTGGGTGGTACCACGGGAATCTCCCTCCCGTCCCATTGTGGACGGGATTTTTTTATTAACCACAAAGGAGCACGAAGGGTCACAAAGGTTTTCCTTTGTGTTCCTTTGTGACCCTTCGTGGTAACAAAAGAGGTGAATTATGCAGGACAAATTGAACGAAATCGAAAAAGCCGCACTAGAGTCGCTTGCGTCTGTAAGCGACCCCGCCGCGTTGGAAGCGTGGCGCGTGGCAAATCTCGGACGCAGTTCCGCGTTGATGGGAGTTTTTTCCGGGCTGGGAAAACTCTCAAAGGAACAGAAACCAGTTATCGGCGCGGCGGCGAACCGTGTGAAGGTGACGTTGGAAGCCGCTTTCGAAAGTCAAGCCCGGGCGGTGAAGAATGCCGCATTGGCGAAATCCCTCGAAGAAGAAGCGCTGGATGTGACCCTGCCCGGTCGGACAAAACATATCGGGCGGTTGCATCCATCCACACAGCAGTTGCGCCGCGTGCTGGACATTCTGGCTGAGATGGGTTTTCAGGTTTTCACCTCCCGCGAAGTGGAAACGGATGAATACAACTTCCAGTTGTTGAACTTCCCGCCGCATCATCCCGCGCGCGACATGCAGGATACGTTTTTTATCGAGGCGGGCGACCCTTCGACAGGCTCAGGGCAAGACCGCGGCGACAACCCGATTTTGATGCGCACACATACCTCGCCCGGACAGATCCACGCGATGCGGAAATTTGCGGCGATGAATCCCAGCGACCCGCCGCCGATCCGCATTGCACTGCCGGGCATGTGCTTCCGCTATGAGCAGATCACGGCGCGCTCGGAAGTTCAGTTCAACCAGGTGGAAGGGCTCGCGGTGGGCAAGAACATCACCTTCGCGGATTTGAAAGGGACGATTGCGGATTTCGTGCGGCGAATGTTCGGCGAAGGGGCGCGATTGAGATTCCGCGCTTCGTACTTCCCATTCACGGAGCCATCCGCCGAAGTGGACGTGGAATGTTTCGTGTGTGGAGGCAAAGGCTGTCAAGTCTGCAAGAATTCGGGCTGGCTGGAAATCCTCGGCTGTGGCATGGTGCATCCCATTGTTCTGCAAAATGGCGGCTACGACCCGAAGGTGTACTCTGGCTACGCCTGGGGCATGGGGCCTGAACGCCAACTCATGTTACGCAACAAAGTCGGCGACATCCGTTACTTCTGGGGTAACGATGTGAGGTTCCTCGAACAATTCTAGCGTAGAAGGCGTTCTCAAACGCCGGGGCGCATTAGAGAATGCGCGCTACACGGAAAAAATGATGTGAGATTTTTGGAGCAGTTTTAGGAGATTGGTAAATGGTAATTGGAGATTGGCGATTAATCTCCAATCTCTAATCTCCAGTCTCTATGAAAGGAAATAACTATGAAGATACCTTTATCTTGGCTAAAAGATTTCATTGATTTGAGCGGACTGTCTGTTGAAGACATTGCCCGTAAATTAACCCTTGCCGGTCTGGAAGTGGACGAGATTCTCTACGTCGGTTTGCCCATGCCAGTTTATAAAGAAGGCGAGAAGCACGAGTTCAAGACGAACGGCATTGCATGGGATCGCGAAAAAATCGTCGTGGCTGAAATCCGCGAAGTGAAGCCGCATCCCAACGCGGACAAGTTGACCCTGCTCGACCTGTACGACGGCCAGCAGGAACAGGTTGTGTTGACGGGCGCGCCGAACATCTTCCACCTCAAAGGCACGGGTAAACTGGAAAAGCCCATCAAGGTGGCCTACGCAAAGGAA
>JBBIUO010000028.1:0-16083 GCA_037440205.1 Chloroflexota bacterium | reverse complement strand
ACGATTTACGACGGTCATGCGGAAGGCCTGCAACTGATGGCCCTCAAACGCGCAAAGATCCGCGGAGTTGATTCCTATTCGATGGCCTGCTCCGAAAAGGAACTCGGCATCACCGAGGAACACGAGGGCATTATCCTGCTCGACGATGACGCGCCCGTGGGCACCCCGCTCGCTGATTACATGGGCGACGCTGTGCTGGATATTTCCATCGTGCCGAACATGGCGAGGAATGCAAATGTGATCGGCGTGGCGAGGGAATTGGCGGCGATGCTCGGCAGGGAATTACGCAAAGCGCAAAACGCAAAACGCGAAGCGAAGACCTCTGGGCAATCCGTAAAGGAATTGGTCGAAATCGAAATCACGGAGCCCGAACTCAATCCGCGTTTTGTCGTCGGGTTGATTCGGGATGTGGAGATCAAGCCCAGCCCGTATCAAATCCAGCGCAGGCTGAAACTCGCGGGCGTGCGTCCCATCAACAACGTGGTGGACGCGACCAACTACGCCATGCTCGAATACGGCGAACCGCTTCACGCCTTCGATTATGACGTGCTCAAACAACGCGCCGGCGACAAAAAGATCAAGATCATCACCCGCGCCGCGAAGGATGGCGAGAAACTTACCACGCTCGACGGCAACACACGCACGCTTACTTCGATGAACGTGCTTGTTTGTGACGAAAAAGGGCCGCTGTCTCTCGCTGGTGTGATGGGCGGTTCGGAAAGCGAAGTGTACGACGCTTCCAAAGAAGTGCTGGACGCAGTCGGCATCGACGCCAAGCCCGATGAAAAAATGCCGCAGGGCAAGATCAGCATGCGCGGCAAAAGCACGGTCAACATCCTGCTCGAAGGCGCGGCGTGGAATTTCATCAACATCCGCCGCACGGCGAAACAGCACAACCTTCCATCCGAAGCGTCGTTCCGCTTCTCGCGCGGCGTGCATCCTGCCATGGCGGAAGGCGGCGTTCAACTCGGTTTGAAATACATGGCGGAATGGGCTGGCGGCGCAATCGCTCCCGACCTCGTGGATGCGTATCCGCTCCCGCCGAAGGATGCGGTGGTGGAGATCACGGTCAACGATGTGAAGCGCTGGCTCGGCATTGACCTCACGCTCGAAGAGACCGCGAGTCTTTTATCACGCTTGGAATTCAAGTGCGAAGTTACGAATTACGGGTTACGAGTTACGGCTCCGTCACATCGAATGGACATCGGCGAAGGTATTGTCGGCATGGCGGATGTGCTCGAAGAAGTTGCCCGCAGTTACGGCTACGACAACATTCCCACCACCACGATGGCAGATGCGCTCCCGCCGCAGGTTGGCAACCCCGTTCACGAGTGGGAGGAACATCTGCGTGATTTACTTGTCGCATTAGGTTTGCAAGAAGTTGTGTCCTATCGCATGACTTCCCCTGAAAAGGAATCACGCATCGCGCATTACGACGATTACGTCCGCCTTGCGAATCCCATTGCGCCCGAAAAGAGCGTCCTGCGCCGCAGTCTCATCGCCTCGGTACTCGACTCGCTCGAGAAGAACATCCGCTACAGCGAAGCATTCTCGTTTTTTGAAATTGGCTCCGTGTTCGAGCCAGTCAAAAATGACCCTTCGACAGGCTCAGGGCAAGGTTTACCCAACGAGCCGCGCAAACTTGCCATCGTGATGACCGGTCTGCGCGAAGCGACGGCATGGGACGTGAAGGACTCTCCCAAACTGGACTTCTTCGATTTGAAGGGACGCATCGAACTCATGTTGAGCGGGTTGCGCCTCACAGGCATTTCCTACGCTGCAACAGATTCCTACTCCCATCTCCACCCCGGCAAATCCGCCGAAGTCAAAGTGAATGGACAGGTCATCGGCGTGTTCGGTGAATTGCATCCGCTGGTGAAGGAGGGATACGAGTTGAGCGATTCTCCCGTGCTCGTCGCGGAATTTGACCTCGACGTGATGCGCTCCATCTCGCCGACGTACGGAATCAAAACCATCCCTGAGACTCCGCCCATTTACGAAGACATCGCCGTCATTGTGGATGAATCGGTGAAGGCCGAATCCGTCGAATCATTGATCAGACAAACGGGAGGGCGAAGCGTCACTTCCGTCCGCCTGTTCGATGTCTATCGCGGAGATCAAATCGGGGCGGGGAAAAAGTCATTGGCGTACAGTCTCACCTACCAGGCTGAAGACAAGACCATGACCGACGCCGAAGCCGCCGCCATCCGCAACAAGATCGTCAAACGGTTGGAGCGCGAGGCCGGCGCGAAGTTGAGAGGTTAACCAGTACCAACGGGATGCAAACACTGGCTTGCATCCCGTTTTCATTGAATGTATACTACGCGCCAATCAACCAACTCATGAGGAGAAAAAAATGAATAACAAGAATACAGGCATGATTGCCACCATCGCCACCGCGTTGATCTGCGGATGTTGTGCTCTTTTCGCCTGCATCATGGGCATTGGCGGCCTCACAGGAAACGGGACATTGACGTTGGGAAATACCAGCCAACCCATGCCCCCGGCCATGGGCGCAGTCTTTTTGTGTCTCTCGGTAATTATGATCCTGATTCCTGTGGCCGTCGGTTTCTTCACCCTGCGCAAGAAACCCGAAGCAATGGAAACCCCGGCCAGCAATGATCCGCTTCCCCCGGCTTCATAAATTTGAAATAATCGGTAGATCACGAAAGCGTAGTAACCGCTTCGCGTCAGTCGTTCGGGCAAAAAGCGACTGAAGTCGCTACTACAGGCAACTTTTCGTGAAGTACTGATAACCAACCCTGCCTTTGTAAAACCACAAGGGCGACCCTTCCAAAACGTCAAGAGAATCTTCTCTCGCTGGGCGGGTCGTCCCTACCATGAAGAACAGACATATAAAAATCCTCCGAGTTTTCACCCGGAGGATTTTTTGCTTTAAGTCACAATGATCCTCAATTCCATGTCACAGAATCGGGTCTTGCCCACCTGGATATTCCACGTTGTGGTGTAGGTGCCGGGATCGTTTGGCGCCCACATCGCCACCACAATATCCACCTTTTCGCCGGGCGGCACGGAGGTGGGCATGTCATACACCTTGGTTCTGTGGAATTTGTCGCCGCCGACATAGCGATAGTCTGCTGTGTTCACGCCCCAGGTCTGTGTGCCGATATTTTTGACCTGCCAGAGTCCCTGAAATGCAAGCCCTGGCACGAAACTTGTATCGTTCGCAGGGCTTTGCAATAAAATTTCACAGGCGTACGGCTCGGCGGGTTTTTCCGGGGTGGGTGTATCGGACGGCGTTGGTGTTGACGTGGCAAGCACAAAGATGAAGGTGTTTGTAGGCGAGGGGGTTTCCGAAGGCGCCCTTGTAAAAGTCGGTGTAATGGTCAATGTGGGCAGGAGGGCAAAGGTTTGGGTGGCGGCCGCGCCTGCCGTTTCGGCGATAATCGTGTTAACTTGAAGAAGGTCAAAGGTCGGAGGAGCATACGGAGTGGCCAGGGGCGAACAGGCAAGCGCCAGCACAGTTGCAAGAAGGATTGCCAGTGTCCGCTGATTCCGTTTTAGCATGATTTCCTCCAGTCAATTCCTTTAGTGCACGATGATGGCAACGTAGGGGAAGCAAAGCTGGCCCTGCACAACCCAGGTCATCACCTGAAAACCGGGTTCATCCGGGGCAACCGCATCGAAGACCACACTGAACTGGTCGCCGGGATCCATCGAGGGCAGTTGAACCGTACCGGCATTGGTCATGCGGGGACCGCTCAAATACTTGAGGTCATACCCGGCGGGCCAGGTCTTTGTGCCGGTGTTGAGGATGGTCCACTTGATATCAAATTCCTGTCCGTGAAGGAATTCCTCATTGTCGTATGGGCGCTGATGAATGACATCGCAGGCAAACTCCGCCTTGGGAGGAGAACCGCCGCCACTGCCCGGTCTCACCGTGGGAGTGGACACGACAAACGGGGTCACGGTGGGAAGCGAAAACAGGGTGGCGGTGGGCGTGGGCGTGTTGGTGGCCTGCGCCGCCATGGTCTGCGCTACAAAAGTGCCCACCTGATTCTGCGCTTCAACAGTCTGGGCGACAGCCGTTTCGATATCCGATTGAACGTTTTGCGGACTCTGCGTATTCTGGATTTGTTGATTGGATTGTTGCGACGGCGCGGCCGGTGAACATGCGCCTGTGAACAATGCCAGAATCAACAGGGCGGTCATCACTTGAATGGGTTTGTTCATTATTTTGTTTTCTCCTTCGCGAACATATTGGGTTCCTTTAATCCGCCTCGCCGGAACCGATGCCAAGCGGCTTCCACTTGCTTTCGTCCTTCAGGCGGTGCTGGAGGCCGCCGCGGTTGTGAAGTTCGTCGAACCCCTCGGGTTTGATGAACATCTGGTCGCCGTCGAGCAGGCCGGTCAATCCGCTTTGTCCGGGCTCGGGGCGCTTGCTCTGACAGAACTTGCAGGTCTTCGGATCGTGCGATTTGTATTCGGTGGGCTCCTCATACGTGGTCACGTAGCCTTCATAGTTACGCACGATCACCTTATGGTCAGACATGCTCAACAGGTAATTGGGCATGACGGGAATCTTACCACCTCCGCCGGGTGCATCCACGATGAATTGCGGAACGGCATAACCGGAGGTGTGTCCGCGCAGGGCTTCGATGATTTCGATACCCTTGGCAACGGGTGTGCGGAAGTGCCCGGCGCCCTCGACCAGATCGCATTGGTACAGGTAGTACGGTCGCACGCGGATGCGGGTCAGTTTCTGCACAAGTTCGCGTTGCAGATGCACGCAATCGTTCACACCCGCGAGCAGGACGGACTGATTTCCAAGCGGGATGCCCGCACGGCTTAAACGATCACAGGCCTCGGCAAGTTCCAGTGAAATTTCGTTCGGGTGGTTGACGTGAATGTTCAGCCACAGCGGGTGGAATTTGGCGAGCATGTCGCACAGTTCCTGCGTGACACGCATCGGCATGAAAACCGGCACGCGCGATCCAATGCGGACAATTTCAATATGTGGAATCTCGCGCAGGCGGGTGAGCAATTCCTCCAGCACTTTCGGGGCCAGCACAAGCGGGTCGCCGCCGGAGAGCAGAACGTCGCGCACCTGCGGCGTGCGCTTGAGATATTCGATCTGCATCTCGAATTCCTGGCGGTTGAAGGTCTGTCCCGGATCGCCGACGATGCGCGAGCGCGTGCAATAGCGGCAATACGACGCGCACTGGGTCGTTACCAGCATGAGGACTCTGTCAGGATACCGGTGAACAAGCCCAGGCACGGGCGAGTGGCGGTCTTCCGCAAGAGAATCTTCCATCATCGCGGTGAAGGCATTCAATTCCTCCGAGACCGGAATGATCTGTTTACGGGTCGGGTCGTTCGGGTCGTCGGGGTCAATCAGGGAAATAAAGTACGGCGTCACATCCACACGAAACAAACCCTGCGTTTGCAACGCCTTGCGTTCCGAGTCGGTAAGCGGAATGACCTTTTCGATCTCCTCCACCGTGTTCAAACGGTGGCTCAATTGCCAGCGCCAGTCGTTCCATTTTTCAGCGGGAACATCGGCATAGGCCGGCGCGCGTTTTGAAATGATAGGGGTGGGCATTTTTCCTCCAAAGGTAATAATTTTTTAAACGTCAATAGGGCTAAAGGCGCGCGTAAGCGCATGGAGGATCGTGATCGGGGCGAAAAAAACCTGCAAACTTCAGGAACAACATTGACAACATTGTAAAAGCAAACGGAATGCGGGTCAATGTCACCCTTTTTGTTTTTAAAAAGAAACTCACCCCGGAGATGATTCTTCGGGATGAGTTCGATTCATTCTTAACGGACGGCTGGTTCTGCCTAGACGCCTTCCACATCGGGAAGGTTTGACTGCTGTGCGGCATTTTGAATGCCGTCTGCTTCGGTGAAACGGCCATGGATGAAGCCGGTCCCCGCAGGGATGAGCTTGCCGATGATCACATTTTCCTTCAAGCCGAACAACGGGTCGGTTGTGGAGCCGATGGCCGCGCTTGCCAACACCTTGATGGTGTGCTGGAAAGAGGAGGCCGAAAGGAACGAATCCGTGCTAAGCGAAGCCTTCGTCACGCCAAGCAAAATCTCCTGGAAGCGGGCGGCTTGCTTGCCTTCAGCCAGCAGGGCCTCGTTGATCTTGCGAATTTCGAGACGATCCACTGCATCGCCGGGCAGGTACTTGGTATCGCCCGGGCGAGTCACCTGCACCTTGCTCAACATCTTGCGGATGATGACCTCGAAGTGTTTGTCGTGGATGTTCTGGCCCTGTGAACGATACACCTTCTGTACCTCGGTCATGAGATACATCTGGCAGGCATCGCGCCCCTGGATCTTCAGAACCCGGTGAGGATTGAGCGAGCCTTCCGTAAGCGGCTGGCCTGCCTCCACGTGTGTGCCATCCCTGACGAGCAGGCGGGAGGTTGTGGGAATTTCTTCGAGAATCTCCTCGCGTTGTTCGTAGGAGACGATGATCTTGTGTTCCTTTTTCTCCACGGCCACGCGCCCGCCGTGTTGCGCCACGATGGTCGCCTTGTCCTTGTTTGCAAGAATGTCGCCGGGCTGGACTTCGCTCTCATCCTTTGCGACAAACTTCCAGTCTTCGGGAATGATGTATTCATCGTGGATCATTTCCGCATGTTCGATGCGTACTTCGCGCATGTCGGCATATTTATCGGACTGGCGAATGCGAACAACGCCGCCAATCTCGGCCACCACTGCCTCGCCTTTCGGCATCTTGCGGGCTTCGAAGATTTCCTCCACGCGCGGCAGGCCGGTTGTGATGTCTGCGCTGGTGGCGGCAACACCGCCGGTGTGGAAGGTGCGCAATGTCAATTGCGTGCCAGGCTCACCGATGGACTGGGCGGCCACAATGCCGACCGCCGCGCCGAGTTCGACCATTTCGCCGCGGGCAAGGTCAATGCCGTAGCATTTCGCGCAAATTCCATGGCCCAACTGGCAGGTCATGGGCGAGCGGAGTTTCACTTCCTCCACGCCGGCGCTGGCGATTCTGCGGGCAAGTTCATGCGTGATCACGTCGTTGTACTCCGCGATCACCTCCCCCGTCTTCGGGTCAAGGATGCGCTCAGCGACGAGACGGCTGTAAATGCGGCTGGTGAGGGATTGACCGGCCACATCGTCCGATTTGCGGATCCAAATCCCTTCATGGGTGCCGCAGTCGTGTTCGTTGATGATGATGTCCTGGGCAATATCCACAAGACGGCGGGTGAGATAACCCGCATCTGCCGTACGGAGGGCTGTATCAGCAAGACCTTTGCGCGCGCCGTGCGTCGAGATGAAGTATTCCTGCGAGGTGAGCCCTTCGCGGAAGTTGGAGCGGATCGGCATTGGGATGATGCGCCCGGAAGGATCAGCCATGAGTCCGCGCATACCGGCCAACTGTGAGATGGTGGAGAAACCGCCTTTGGTCGCGCCGGAGGTCGCCATGATGGAAAGGTTGCCATCGGGGTCCATGTGTTTCTTTACGGCAACGCCCACCCGCTCGGTAATCTCCTGCCAGATTTGAATTTCGCGTTCGTTCTTTTCCTGCTCGGTGAGCAGGCCGCGGCGGAAATCGCGCATGACCACTTCAACGGCTTTGAGCGCTTCCTCGATGATGCCCTTGCGTTCCGGTGGAATGGAGATATCTGCAACCGCCAGCGTAGTGCCGGAACGGGTTGCATATTCAAAGCCAATGCTCTTGATCGCATCGGCCACATGGGTGGTGACTTCCTGTCCGCACAATTCGTACACTTCGGCGATCAAATCCTTGACGCCGCCTTTATCGAGCTTCTCGTTGACGAATTGAACCTGTTCGGGCAGTACGCGGTTGAACAGCACGCGGCCCACCGTGGTATCAACCACGCGGACTTCGGGTTCGGGCAGGCGGTCACCTTTTTCGTTGTACCAGGTCTTCGTGCGGAATTTGATCTCGGTGTGGATTTCAACCTGGTTGAGGGCGTACGCAAGTTCCACCTCGTCCATGTCCATGAAAGCGCGGCCATCACCGCGATGCACGGCCTTCTTTTCCATGGTCAGGTAATACACGCCCAACACCATGTCTTTGGATGGGGAAATGATCGGTTCGCCATCGGCCGGCTTGAGCAGGTTCCTGGAGGCCAGCATCAGTTCGCGCGCCTCAGCCACCGCCTTCAGCGAAAGCGGAACGTGAACGGCCATTTGATCGCCGTCGAAGTCTGCGTTGAAAGCGGTCGTGACAAGCGGGTGTAATTGAATGGCGGAGCCTTCGATGAGGATCGGCTCGAATGCCTGGATACCGAGACGATGCAACGTCGGGGCGCGATTCAGCATGACCGGGCGGTCGCCGATCACGCTCTCGAGCGCTTCCCAGACCTCGGGCCTGTTTCGCTCGATCAAGCGGCGTGCCCCTTTGACATTCGCCGCGTAATTGTTTTGCACAAGACGCGCAATCACGAACGGACGATAAAGTTCCAACGCCATGCTCTTGGGCAGACCACATTGGTTAAGTTTGAGTTGCGGACCAACCACGATCACGGAACGACCGGAATAATCCACACGCTTGCCGAGCAGGTTGCGGCGGAAACGTCCCTTCTTGCCTTTGAGCATGTCGCTCAGGGACTTGAGTTCGCGGCGTCCACGTCGGGAGAGCGCCTTGCCGCGTTGGCTGTTGTCAATAAGACTGTCAACCGCCTCCTGCAACATGCGCTTTTCGTTGCGGATGATGACGTCCGGTGCGCCAAGTTCAAGCAGTCTTTTCAAGCGGTTGTTGCGATTGATGACGCGGCGGTACAGGTCGTTGAGATCGGAGGTGGCAAAACGTCCGCCATCCAACTGCACCATCGGGCGCAGGTCGGGAGGAATAACCGGAAGAACGGTGAGGATCATCCACGCCGGGCTGTTGCCGGAACGGCGGAACGCCTCCACAACCTTCAAGCGGGTCGTGGACTTCTTGCGCTTCTGCTTGCTCTTTGTAGTGCGGACCTCATGCCAGAGTTCTTCCGACAGTTTATCGAGGTCGAGGCGTTCAAGGATATCGAAGAAGGCCTCTGCGCCCATGTCTGCGCGGAAGACCTGTCCCCAGCGCTGTTTGAGTTCGCGGTAGCGAATTTCACTGAGGAATGTGAAGGGACGAAGTTCCAGCAATTCGTCACGCAGGCGCGAGGAGCTGTTGGAAGTATCGGTGGTTTCATTCTCCAATTCACTGCGCAATGCTTCCATATCCAGGTCTGCCTGGGCCTTGATGGCAGCAGATTGGGTCTTGATATCTTCGATCTCGCGCTGTTTTTTGTCCTTCAATTCGTTTTCGAGCGTTTCCAGTTTCTTTTGAACGCTCTTTTGGATAAGGGTGATGTGCCTGCTGGCAACCTTGTCGCCGGCGTCAATGATCTTTTCGCCTGTGAGCTCGAAGACAACGGCCTTCTTTGCATGTTCGCCCATCTGGCCCTGGAGTTGCTTCTCGAGTTTCTGGCCTTCCTTGATGATGGGGTCCATCTGCTCTGCGAGGCCTTCATCATAACCCTGCTCAAGCGTGACTTGTTTCTGTTTGAGTTCGGCGATCTTTTGATCGCGCCGAGTCTTGATCTCGGCGATCTTGGAGTTGATGCCAGCCGCCTGTTCGCGCTCGGAGACGGTGATTTCATCCTCGAGGCGCTGCAGGGCTTTCTTGCGCGCTTCTTCGTCCACGTAGGTGACGACATATTGGGCGAAATACAACACACGATCCAGGTTGCGGCGTGAGACATCGAGCAACATTCCCATTTGCGATGGGATGCGGCGCGTGTACCAAATGTGAGCGACCGGCGTGGCAAGCGTGATGTGACCCATGCGCTCGCGGCGAACCGCAGAGCGGGTTACTTCCACGCCGCATTTTTCACAGGTGATGCCTTTGTAGCGGGGATTCTTGTATTTGCCGCAATAACACTGCCAGTCACGGGTGGGGCCGAAGATGGCCTCACAAAACAATCCATCCTTCTCCGGACGGAGGCGGCGATAATTGATCGTTTCCGGTTTGAGTACCTCACCGTACGACCACGACATGATCGTCTGTGGCGAGGCAAGGCTGATACGAAGTGCGGTCAATCCCTTGGTTTCCACTAGATACTCTCCTAAACTAATAGAGATCAATTCGGGCTTTCCCTGCATGGCGTGTAGTCGGCCATTACAGAGACAAACAAAGGCAAGCGCTTCGAGAGTATTTTCTCAAGCGCTTGCTGTGTTGTGGCTCGGTTTTTACATCCAACGGTGCAATTATATGCACGCGGGGAATGCAAGTCAAGGGTTTTGTTAGTGAAGAGTCTCCAGATTTGAAATGTGATTACGGGCCCGTTGTTGGGGTTTCTGTGGGCGTTTCTGTTGGAGTCTCGGTGGGCGTCTCTGTCGGTGTGGGTGTATTGGTCGGCGGGACAATGATAACCGGCGTGGGCGTATTGGTTGGGGGAACGATGATAATGATCGGGGTGGGTGTTCTTGTTGGAATGGTGGGAATGATGAAGGTGGTGGGAGTCGGGGTCACTGTCGGGGAGGGAACAAACACAGTGGGGATGGGCAGGCTGAGGTTAAGAACGGCTCGTTTCTCCACTTCCGCTTTTTCCCCGAACAACGTCAATCGCAATGTGACAGGGCCGTTGGGGATGCTGGATAGATTCCACGTGTAAAGCGTCCCATTCTTGACAGGGACATTGCTCTCGGTCAAACCGGACCATGAGCCTGGTTCTGCACCCTGACCATAATCCAGCACCCAGCCTTTGAACCCGCCATCTGCGGCGGCTGAACCTTTGACTTCCAGAATGGGGGATGTAATGGTCTCTCCATCGTCAATTCCAATTTCGATGATGGGTTGTGGATCGCCCGCTTTGCATTCTCGCTCGGGCGCATAGATGGGCTCGCGCGGCAGGCCGTGATCTTCGAGCCAGTTACGGCCGGGACCGGTGCCCAGCCAATCGCGCGCCCATTTATCTGTGACGTTCATGACCACGGCTTCATCCTTTGGCCCTTTGCAGGCTTCAGATGACTGGAAGCCGGTCCACAAATCAATGCGGATGCGGCGGACAAGGTCTTGCCCCGGTTGCAATGGAGGCTGGTCGGAGGCAAAGACCTCGGTGTATTGCGAATCGCACATGTTACCGGGCTCGGTGCCGGAGAGTTTGCAAACGATCTTATCCACAATGCCGGGCGGACGGGTAAACGGGGTTGGCACGCCATTGGTAAGATACGGCACCGCGAATTCCATGAAGTTGTGCCAGATGGGAGCCGCGCCGCTTAGGCCGGTGGTATTGATCATGGGCGTGTAATCGGCGTTGCCGATCCATGCGCCGGTGACAAGATCGGGGGTGTAACCGAGCGTCCAGTTATCGCGGAAGTCGTTGGTGGTACCGGTCTTTGCCGCGACGGGGAAGGATAAATTCAGCAGCGAGTTCCGTCCGAACATCAGCGAGCGGGATTCGTTATCGGAGAGAATGGAAGAGATGAGATAGGCATGTTCCGGGCGGATGACCTGTTCGCCCTCAGGCGGCTTGTACTCGTAAATTACATTTCCGGCGTAATCTGTAATCTTGAGAATCGCAACAGGCGGAATGCGTTTGCCTCCATTGGCAAAGACGGAATAGGCGGAGGTCATGTCAATCAGGCTGACATCGCCGCCACCAAGCGTGAGGGAGAGGCCATAGTCATTGCGCGTGAGCGAGGTAATGCCCAGCCTCTCAGCCATGGCGATCATGCCGTCCTTTTCGGGTGTGTTGGGATTATCGTAAATTCCAACAAATTCAAGCGTTTTGACTGCGGGAATATTGAAGGAATTGGAAAGCGCGATGCGCACGGTCATTGCGCCGTGAAATTTGCCATCGTAGTTGCGCGGCTCGTACGGCGGACGCGTGTCATTCGGGTCGCCAGAAGGCGGGAACTGACTTGGCACATCCCAGATCAGCGTGGAGGGAGTCCAGCCTTTTTCAAATGCGGCGGCGTAGGTGATCGGCTTGATGGATGAACCCGGCTGGCGGGTAGGACTAATCGCCATGTTGATCTGCCCGGAAATGGCGGCGTTATTAAAATCGGGTGAACCGACCATGGCCAAAATCTCTCCAGTGGATGGGCGAATGGCGACCAACGCCCCATTGTGGGTATTGTTATCCACAAGCGAAGCGACCTGCTCCGAGACAAATTGCTGTGCCTTATCCTGCATGACCGGGTCGAGTGTGGTGTACACCACGAAACCGGAGCGATAAATGGTCTGCGCATCGTATTGCGCTTCAAGTTGCGAGCGCACGTAATTAACCCAGTGCGGATACTTCGCATCGAATGACGGCGGGCGGAATGAATACGCCTTCATTTCATCCGCCGCTTGTGTGGCCGCCAGCGGATCAACACAAACTGGCGTGTCGCTGTTGCTCACTGCGATGCAATTCTGCGCCGTGCTCAACTCGAACATAAGCACCAGCACCTGTTGTTGACGAATCAACGTGACATCGGCATTGGTGTAAATATCGTAAACGGCGGGAGACTGCGGCAGACCGGCAAGGAAGGCGGCTTCACCCAAGGTCAGGTCTTTTGCCGATTTGCCGAAGTAGGTCTCCGCGGCGGCTTCCACGCCGTAGGCAAGGTTGCCGTAATAGATTTCGTTCAGATACAACTCGAGAATTTCATCTTTTGTGTAACGGCGCGTGATCTCCGCCGCAAGGATGATCTCACGCGCTTTGCGGGTGTAGGTGCGTTCGGCCCGTTCTTCGGGGGAGAGGATCAACGCGCGCGCCAATTGCTGGGTGATGGTGGATGCGCCGGAAACCGTCCCGCCGCTTTGATAATTCTGCCACAAGGCGCGGATCATGGCGAAGAGGTCGAAGCCGGGGTGGCTGTAAAACTCCTTGTCTTCGGTGGCGATGGTGGCGGCGATGAGATTGGGCGAAATCTCTTCGATTGGGATGTAGGTGCGGCGTCCAGCGTTGGGGTCGAGAATTTCGTACAGCACCTGTCCGTTGCGATCCAAAATGCGCGTGGTCTCGAATTGCGAGGCGCGTTCACGCAGGTCGCCGATCTCAGGCAGTGTGCTGGCGATGGAATAATATTGATAAACGAAATACGAACCCAGACAAAGCCCAAGGATGACCACGATAAACGCCGAAACGATCAAGCCGCGCAAAAAGCAACCCCAACCGTTGCGCCAATTGATGGTTGGAAATTTAAATTGCGCAGATGGCCGCTGTGGAGGCTGTTGCGGAGGAAGGCGTCTCGACGTCGGTTCATACGCGGCGCGGGTGACTCGCGTGCCTTCGGTGTCCAGTTCAGTCACACGGCGCGGCAAAGGCATGTTGTCTTTATCCAACGCGGGGCGGTAGAGCGGAGTGGTGTTGCCGGAAGGCGGATCAATCGGCGCGGGCGTACGCTCCCCTCGCGTCTCCTCTTCCGATCTTATGATTCGGCGTATTCGGTCGGTGTCTTCGTTCATCAGATTTCTCTTCATCAATTACGAATTACCAATCACGAATTACGTAAAATGTAATTGGTAATTGGTAATTGGTAATTTTTTACTTCGGCCTGCTCAACACCAGCAGATTCAACGATCCGCGTTGGCAGATTTCGTCGTCTTGATTTTTCACTGCAATGGAGGCGATCAACGCCCCGCCGCCGATGCGCGGCAGGGCCTTGGTTTCGGTGACAGTCAATTCGGCGTGGATCGTGTCACCGATGAAAAACGGTTTGATGAATTTCCACTCGTTGATCTCGCGGAAAGCCAGCACAGTGCCTTCCAGCAACCCCGTCCGCATGATCAAGCCGGTGGCGATGGACAAACCCAAAAGTCCATGTGCGATGCGTTGACCGAATTGAGTCTTCGCCGCAAAGGCCGCATCCGTATGAATCTGGTTGAAGTCGCCTGTGAGACCGGCAAAATCAAAAATCGCGCTTTCGCTCACCGTTCGTCCAACCGTGACGATTTTTTGCCCGACAGAAAATTCCTCGAAATAAAGTCCAGTCATGCTTCTCTCCTTGTTTACCTGTTTACTCGAATTCAAATTATACCTGTTTGACCTTTGACCATTTCGCCCGTACAATATGCGCCATGCGCGATTGGTCTTTAGGCCCCGGCGACCCGCTTTACCTCACGCTCGCGGCGGATGCCCGCCTGTGCAAACCAGACTACGTCAACGACCACATCTGGGAGGTGGAACTCGGTGCAACCGACCCCGAGCGCGCCGCCGTTTCGCTCACCACCACCTTCGGCCTGCGCGCGCGTTCGATGCGCCTCTTCCTGCGTTTCACCGAAAACAACGCCGCCATCACAGACCCTAACACCTTCGCCGCCAAACCGTCACTGCGCCGCTTCTTCCCAAACTTCCTGACCCTCGATTTTGTTCCCATCGAAAACCTGCACGTCACGACCGAATTCTGGGTTCCCGAATCTCACGCCGTGGCCGGGCGCGTGAGCCTCACAAATAAAAGCAACGCCACGCGCCAGGTCAAGCTCGAAGCGTGCGCCGCGCTCGCACCTCTCGACGGCCAATCCATCATCCCCACCCAACAACAACTTGTCAATATCCTGGCAGGACAGACCAGCGGAATCGCCCCCGTCATCTTTATGACCGGCGGCCCCAAACATGGTCCCGGCCCCCAGCCCTCGCTTCTTGTGGACCTGGAGCTTGGTCCCGGCGCCACGCGGCAGATTGCCTTCGCCGAAGCCGCACTCGACACGGTTGCCGCATCGTTTGAACTGGCGCGTCACACCGCCGCCCGCCCATGGGAAGCGGAACGCGCCCGAATCGAATTGCTCGATGCCTCGCAGGTGCTGGACATCCGCACTGGCGATCCGGATTGGGATGCCGCATTCGCATTCAGCCAGCGAGCCGCACATGGATTATTCTTCAGCGGCAACGGACATTTGCCCTGCCCGTCTTTTGTCAACGCAAGACACGTAGATAACGGCTTCTCGCGCAAAGGCGATGGATTGGATTATCCGCCATCGTGGAATGGGCAGTCTCCGTTGGAGGCATATTACATCTCCAGCATTCTGCACGGCACGCCGCACATCGCAAAAAGCCTTTTGCTCAACTTCCTCTCCACGCAGGACGAGGACGGCGAAATGGATAACAAACCCGGCATCGCCGCACAGCGCAGCAGATTGCTCGCCGCTCCCCTGCTCGCCACACTTGCATGGAAATATTATCAAAACACAAAAGATGAAGCCTTTCTCGCGGAGGCGTTTCCAAAGTTAATTAAATTCTTCTGGTCGTGGTTCTCCTCCGCGCACGACCGCAACCGCGACGGCGCGCCCGAATGGGATCACATTCTGCAAACCGGCTTCGACAACAATCCCATCTTCGATGTCTGGCATCCATGGTCACAGGGATTGGATATTTCACTCGTCCACAGCCCGGCGCTTGAATCCATGCTCTACCGCGAGGCTCAATCCATTGTGAAGATCGCAAAGAAACTCGGCAAGCCTGAAGAAGAGACCATGCTTGTGCTGGCGCAGGCCGAAACGCTCAAAGCCTCGCTCGCCGTAAGTTGGAATCCAAACCAGAGTTTTTATTCCTACCGCGACCGCGAAACGGGGCTGGTCTCAACAGGCAAGGTCATCGCAAAGAAAAAGGGCAACGGCAATGCGCGCCCGAAAGCAGAGTTCGAGATGGGAGTCCGCTTGTTGGTGGAGATTCAAACCAAAAGTCCAGCCGCGAAGCGACCCGAGGTGGAGATCAGCGAATTCTTCAGCAAATCCAAAGGCGAAGTCGAAACCATTTTGAGTCATCAATTCCAATGGCGCACGGGCGGGCTGGTTGCCACCACGCAAAAATTATTCACCCGCGTTGGGCGCGTCAGCGTGACGGGACTCGATGAAAAGGATAAGGTCGTCGTCAAATTGATTGACACCACCGGCGAAGACCTCACGCTTGCATTGCCGATTTGGGCGGGCGTTTCCGAAGCCCAACAGGTGAATGCGTTGGTTGGAAGAAATCTGACGACCGCAGACAGATTCGACCGGCCGTTTGGATTTCCCTCGCTCCCCGCTTCGCCCAACCCGGAATCTGATTCTGTCTCGATGAGCATCTCTGTCCCGTGGAATCAACTGATCGGCGAAGGCCTGCTCGCATATGGATTTCGCGGCCAGGCCACGCGCCTCACCGCGCATTTGATGAATGCGGTGAT